>NZ_LUPI01000022.1:0-73875 GCF_001627265.1 Nocardioides sp. REDSEA-S30_B4
CACCTGGACCGGTGTCCACCATCGGCGCCAAGCCGCCATGGACGCCCTCTACACCGCCCACCCCGAACGGTTCGCCAGCCCGCCCCGGGTACCGACCCCTATGGCCCAAGTGGCCATCAACCAAGAAACCAACCGCGACCGACTCCACGCAGGTTGACAGGTTCCGTCTGACTCCCGGGTCTGTCGGCCAGCCGACGAACCCGGCCGGCTCAGCCGACGACCCCGCGGTGCAGCGGGTTGTCCAGCTCGCCGGCGTACAGGAACGACGAGGCCTGGTCGGACAGGTCGACCATGTGGCGGGCGTCGCGCAGCTGGAGCCGGTTGAGGCAGGAGTGCCGGAACGTCGGCCGCTGCAGGTCGTAGTCGGCCGCCGCCGACGCCAGCTCGGGATGGTCGGCGGCGTGGCGCTCGAGGCAGCAGGCCACCTCGTCCCAGAAGTCGGCCACGGGCAGCACGCCGTCGCGGTCCCAGATCGAGGCGAGGTGGCGCAGCACGCCGTCGACGACGTCGGTGAGCACCGCCAGGCACCGGTCGTCGTCGTCGACCTCGGCGCGCACCCGCTCGACCTCCGGCGGCAGCGCGCGGGTCTGGGAGAGCACCGCGACCTCCTCCCCGAGGTCCTTCATCACGCAGCGCACGGGGGCCTGGTCGCGCAGCACCAGCAGGAGGTTCTCCCCGTGCGGCATGAATGCGAGGTCGTGGGCCAGCAGGCAGTGCACGACCGGGCGCAGGTAGGCGTCCAGGCACCGGGCCAGCCACTCCCGCGCGGTGAGCCCGGACGCCTCGACCAGCGCGGTGGCGAAGGAGTCACCGGCCGCGTCGCGGTGCAGCAGCGAGGCGAGCGTCACGATGCGCTCGCCGTCGCCGACCGCCCCCACCGGGCTCTCCCGCCACAGGGCTGCGAGCATCTTGCGCTGCGGTGCACCCGGGGCGGCGCGGTGGAAGACGTCGCCGGTGTAGCCGACCGCCGCCACCTCCCGCAGCACCGAGAACCCCATCCGCTGCAGCGCCGGGTCCTCGGTCACCAGCCGGGCCACCCAGTCACTGATCGCCGGCGTCGCCTCCATGTACGCCGGTGACAATCCGCGCACGAACCCCATGTTCTGGATGGCCAGCGCGGTCTTCACCTGCGGTCGACGCGGATGGTCCAGGTCGGCGAAGGTCCGGATCGACTGCATCGCCTGGTGGCGCGAGGTGCCCTCGCCCAGCACCACGAGGTCGCGCCGCGCCACGTCGGGGGCGAAGGTGACCGCGACCTTGCGGTCCCACTGCCAGGGGTGGACCGGCATCAGCAGGTGGTCCGCGGGATCGAGCCCGCGGCGGCGAAGCCGGTCGTGCATCAGCTCGACGTCGGAGCCGAGACCGGTGGCGTAGAGCCCCTCCTCGGTCCAGCCCTCGCCCAGCGAGAGCCGGGCCCGGTCGCGGCGCACGGCCAGCCACACGAGCCGGACGGGAGCGGCGGCGTCGGGGGAGTAGGCCTCGTGGTCGGCGAGGCCGAAGCCGATCCGCCCGCGGTTGGCCAGGAAGCCCGGGTGACCCTCGGTCATCGCGGCCTCCACCTCGCCGTGCGAGGCCGACAGCAGCGAGGCCACCGGCGGCCCCGGGTGGGCCAGCTGCCAGCAGGTCCACGCCAGGGTGGCGGCCAGCTCCTCGAGGTAGACCTCGACCAGGTCGCCGCGCAGCCCGAGGGCCTCGGCGTGCTCGACCACGAGCTCCTGGACGTCGAGGTCCACGGCCTCGCCGTCGACCTCGCGGGTGACCGAGTCGGGGTCGACGTCCCAGTGCTCCAGCGGCAGGACCCGCGCCGCGAAGCGGTGGGTCGACGTCGGCCCGGCCACGCGCCACCGTCCGGGCCCGTCCGGGACGGGCGCGAACAGCCGTTCGTGGCACAGCTCGGAGAGCGCCTTGGTCACCAGCCGGCGCTGGGCGGCTGCCAGCAGGGACGGGCTGAGGTGGGGCGCCGGGTCGGTCTGCCGGCCGGACGCCGCCACCCAGTCCTCGCGGGTCAGGAACGACAGCGCCGCGGTCTTCCCGGGCAGCTCGACGGTGCGGGCGACGACGAAGCCGGCCTCCTTGTTGAGCCGGGCGATGGCGTCGTTGCCGACGTCGGGCTCGACGACCACGCGGCGTACGGACTCCTCGGCGAAGCAGTGCTCGAGCACCGCGGCGAAGACTGTGCGGGTGAGCCCCGAGCGCGGGGGCCCCTCGGGGGGTGCGACGAGCACGTGCATGCCCAGGTCGCCCTCGCGCACCTCCGGCAGCCCGGCGAGCGGGGAGTGCGCCGGGTCGTAGGTCTCGGCGAGGAACGTCGGCTCGCCGTCGACCCGCCCGAGCCAGGCGTGGTGGGTCGCCGACGCGCTGATGCCGGCGTACTCCAGCGCCACCTCGTCGGGGGACGCCTCGCCCATCTGCCAGTAGCGGGATCGGGGGTGGGTGACCCAGCGGTGCAGCATCCGCACGGTCGCCCCGTCCAGGGTGAGCGGCTCGATCGTGGTCCTCATGCGGAGACCTCCTGGGGGTGGGCCGTGCGGTGCGTGCGCAGGTGCTCGGGCACGCCGAAGGTCTGGGTGGCGACCCGCTTCTCGACGGGGTAGGCCTCGCGCCCGGTGACGGCGTTGAGGATGGTGGCGCTGCGGTGCGCGCCCATGCCGAGGTCGGGGGCGACGAAGCCGTGGGTGTGCTCCTCGGCGTTCTGCACGAAGACCTCGCGGCCGGTGACGTCGACGGCGTACGACGCGTCCGCGCACGGCCGGCCCTCCCCGTCGAGCCGCAACCGGTCGCGGACCCCGTCGAGGAAGGCGGGCAGCTCCGCGCGGTAGCCGGTGCCGAGCACCAGGCCGTCGGTGCGCAGCGCGAAGTCCTCGCCGGTCTCGTCGTGGTGAAGCGCGAGGTCGTAGGCCGTGCCGTCCCAGGTGGCGCCGGTCAGCGAGGTGTTGGTGACCAGGGTGGTCCGCGGACCGTGGCCCTGGACCCGCAGCCGGTAGTGCAGGTCGGAGATCGCGTCGACCAGCTCGCCGCTGATGCCCTTGTAGAGGCTGCGCTGCTCGCGGAGCAGACGGGCGCGGGTCGCGTCGGGGAGGCTCTGGAAGTAGGTGGAGTACTCCGGGGAGGTCAGCTCGAGGGTGAGCTTGGTGTACTCCATCGGGAAGAAGCGCGGGCTGCGCGTGAGCCACACCAGGTCGTAGTCGTGGTCGGGGCTGGCGGCGAGCAGGTCGTGGTAGACCTCGGCCGCGCTCTGGCCGCTGCCGACGAGCGTGACCGTGCGGCAGCGCTGCAGGCGCTCGCGGGCCGGGAGGTAGTCGGCGGTGTGCACCGCCGGGCCACCGGCGGCGCGCACGCTGTCGGGAAGGCTCGGCCGGGTGCCGACCCCGAGGACCAGCCGCCGCGCGTGCCAGGTGTCGCCGGCAGCCGTGGTCGCGGTGTAGACGCCGTCGTCCCCGCGCTCGACGCCGGTGACCCGCTGCCCCAGCCGCACCGACGGCAGCCGCTCGGCGACCCAGCGCAGGTAGTCGTCGTACTCGCTGCGCAGGGGGTAGAACGACTCGCGCACGTAGAAGGGGTAGAGCCGCCCGGTCTCCTTGAGGAAGGCGAGGAAGGACCACCGAGAGGTGGGGTCGGCCATCGTCACGAGGTCGGCGAGGAACGGCACCTGCAAGGTGGCCTCGGACAGCATCATCCCGGGGTGCCAGGACACCTCCTCGCGGCCCTCGAGGAAGACCGCGTCGACGTCGGGCAGCGGGTCGGCGAGTGCGGCCAGACCCAGGTTGAAGGGGCCCAGACCGATGCCGAGCAGGTCGTGGACCCTCATGCCGCCTTCTCCCCGAGCAGGTCGTCCGCAGCGGCGACGATGCCCTCGACCACCGACATCACGTCCTCGACGCCGGCCATCGGGTTGAGCAGGGTGAGCTTGAGCCAGCGGCGCCCGTCCACGACGGTCGCGGCGACCACGTGCTCCCCGCCGTCCCAGAGCGCCGCGCGCACCCGCGGCACGAGCGCGTCGACCGCGGCGGCGTCGAGCCCGGGGGCGACCGGTCGCAGCAGCAGGGTGCTGAGCTCCGGGGCTGCGAGCACCTCGACACGGTCGTCCTCGCGCAACCGCTGGTGTGCGGCCTGGGCCAGGTCGACGACCGCGTCGACCAGCTCCCCGACCGCGTCCGCGCCCATCACCCGCAGGGTCAGCCACAGCTTGAGCGCGTCGAAGCGCCGCGTGGTCTGCAGGCTCTTGTCGACCTGGTCGGGCCGGCGGGTCGTCAGCCCGCCGCCGTCGGCGGGGTTGAGGTAGTCGGCGTGGGCCGTCACGTGCCGCAGGTGCGCGCGGTCGCGGACCAGCACGGCGCTGCACGAGACCGGCTGGAACCACGTCTTGTGGAAGTCCACCGTCACCGAGTCGGCGCGCTCGATGCCGTCGAGGAGGTGCCGGCGCCGGCGGGAGACGAGCAGCCCACCGCCGTACGCCGCGTCGACGTGCAGCCACGCCCCGTGCTCGTGCGCGAGGTCGGCGGCCGCGCCCAGTGGGTCGATCGCCCCGTGGTCGGTGGTGCCGGCGGTGGCGACGACGGCCATCGGCACGGTGCCCTCGGCTTCCACCTGGGACAACGCGTCGGCCAGCGCGTCGGGACGCATCCGGCGCCGCCCGTCGACGGGGACGGCCATGACGGCGTCGGGGGAGAGGCCCAGCAGTCGGGCCGACCGCTGGACGGAGTAGTGCCCGTCGACCGAGACCAGCACCCGCAGCCGGTCGAGGTCGGCCCCGGTGCGCGCGCGGACGTGGTCGCGGGCCAGGTGCAGGCCCTGCAGGTTGGACTGGGTGCCGCCGGAGGTGAAGACCCCGTCGGCGGCGGGGCCGAGGCCCGCCCGCTCGCAGACCCAGTCGACCAGGTGGCGCTCCACGAACGTGCCGCCGACTGACTGGTCGAAGGTGTCCAGGCTGGCGTTCACGCCGCTGACGAGCACCTCGGCGACCAGGGAGGGGATGAGGACCGGGCAGTTGAGGTGGGCGGCGTACCCGGGCTCGTGGAACCAGACGGTGTCGTCGAGCCAGACGCGGTCGAGCTCGGCGAGGGCCTGGGCGGTGCACCCGAGGGGCGCGTCGAGGTCGACGTCGCGCACGGGCTTGGCCGCGCGGTCGGGGTCCAGGCCGGTCGCGGGGCCGCGGACCCGGCCGAGGGCCGTGGTGAGGTGGTCGACGGCCAGGCGGGTGGCGGTGGCGTACTCGCCGGCGTGGGCCGGGTGCAGCACGTGCCGCAGGAGGGCAGGGGTGGGTGGCACCGAGAATCCTTCCCGAGATGGATTAGGTAAGGCTTACCTAAGCGCACCTCGAGTAGGGGTGCAAACAGCCGCCCGGATCGCGGACGACGTGACCGATCGAGTGAAGGTGGGAGGCGAGGGGCGGGTCAGGCGGCGACGAGCACGGCGCCGCGCTGCACCAGCGAACGCGCGGTGGAGAAGTCCAGGCCGTACCCGACGAGCAGGCGGTAGACCGCCATCTCGCGGGAGTCCTCGTGCTGCTGCGGGACGCCGCCACCGTCGGCCCACCAGGTCCAGATCTCGGTGAGGGCGCGGGGGTCGCGGACGACGTGGCCGAGCAGGTGGCCGTCCAGCCGCACGGCGAACTCGTCGCGGTGCGCCACGGCGTCGAGTCGCAGCAGGTGGGTCATGCCCTGTCCTTCGGCACGTCCGGGCGTGACCTGAGCCACTCGACTCAGATCAGCGCGTCGCACGCCTCGACCAGGCGTGCGCGCAGGGGAGCGCCCCGCGCGGCGAACGCGGCCTGCGCGTCGGCGTAGGTCCGCTTGCCCTCGGCGGTCTCGATGCGCACCGGCTCCAGCCCCAGGTCCGCCAGGTCGTACGGCGACGCGCGCATGTCGAGCACGCGGATGTCCCACGCCAGCTCGAAGCAGTCGGCCACCAGCTCCGAGGGCACCATCGGGCTGAGCCGGAAGGCGTGCTTGTAGAGGTCCATCCCGGCGTGCAGGCAGCCCGGCTGCTCGAACTCCTCGCGGTCCTTCGACCCCGGACTCAGGGTGTTCAGCGGCCGGGCGGAGGGGGTGAAGAAGCGGAACGCGTCGAAGTGGGTGCAGGTGATCCGGTGCCCCTCGACCACCTCGTCGGTGCCGCGCTCGCCGAGCCGCAGCGGCCACTCGTGCCGGGTGCCGTGTTCGGAGGCGCGGTGCACCATCGCCCACTCGTGCAGCCCGAAGCAGCCCAGCTGGGGCGGCCGCGACGCGGTGGCCACCAGCAGCCGCCGGATCGCCTCGACGAGCGGGCGCTGCGCAGCGACGTACGCCGGGTCCACCTCGACTCGTGCCCCTGAGCGGGCGCTATGGCGCCCGCTGGGGGGCACGACCCGGTAGCCCTTCCAGCCCGCGTGCTCGGGCGCGTCCTCGAGCGCCACGCCGACACCTGGGTGCCAGCGCCGCAGCTGCGCGGGCCGCTGGGAGTAGTAGGTGAACAGGAAGTCGTGGACGGGGTGCTTGACCCGCGCCTCGCGGCGCTCGAGGTGCGGTCGCGTGTAGCGGTCCCCCCGCGCGGCGTGCGCCTCGGCGAGCGGCTCCCACTCCGCCCGCGACAGCACCGTCCGCACCTGCATGGGTCCCACGGTAGGCGCGCCCGACGCGCGCGCAGGAACCGACGACGTACGCCGCCGGGCTGGTGTTGACTGGCGCACATGGTCCACCGGCGAGCCCAGCTGCTGTCCGCCACCGCCCACCTCGAGGCGCCGCTCGGGATCGTCGACGACGACGCGCTGGCCGCGAACGCCGACGACCTGGTCCGCCGCGCCGGCGGAGTGCCGATCCGGGTGGCGACGAAGTCGGTGCGGGTCCGCTCGGTGGTCGAGGAGGTGCTCCACCGCCCGGGCTTCGCCGGCGTGATGACCTACTCGCTGGCCGAGTCGGTGTGGCTCGCCGACCTCGGCCACGACGACGTGCTGCTGGCCTACCCCTCGGTGAGCCGCGAGGCGCTGCGGGACCTCGTGGCCGACGAGCACCGCCGCGCCGCCATCACGGTCATGGTCGACTCCACCGACCACCTCGACCTCGTCGACGCGGTCCTCGGGGCCGGCCACCCCACGATCCGGGTCTGCCTCGACGTCGACGCCTCGCTGCGGCTGGGCCCGCTGCACCTCGGCGCCCGCCGCTCGCCGGTGCACACCGCCGAGGAGGCCGAGCGACTGGCGCGCGCGGTCGCCGAGCGCCCCGGCTTCGCGCTGGTCGGGCTGATGTTCTACGACGCGCAGATCGCCGGGGTCCCCGACTCCTCGCCCGCGGTCCGGCTGATGAAGCGCCGCTCCGCCGCCGAGCTCGTCGACCGACGCGCGGCCGTGGTCACCGCCGTCGGACGCCACGCGGAGCTGGAGATCGTCAACGCCGGCGGCACCGGCAGCCTGCACGTCGTCGGCGACGACCCCGTCCTCACCGAGCTCACCGCCGGCTCCGGCCTCTTCGCCCCCACCCTCTTCGACGGGTACGCCGGCTTCAGCCCCCGCCCCGCGGGCTACTACGCGCTCGACGTCGTGCGTCGTCCGGCCGCGGATCTCGCCACGCTGTTCTCCGGGGGCTTCATCGCCTCCGGTCCGACCGGCGCGAGCCGCGCCCCGACCCCGGTGTGGCCGGAGGGCCTGGCGCTCACCCGCGCCGAGGGCGCGGGCGAGGTGCAGACCCCGGTCCGCGGAGCCGGTGCCGGCACGCTGGCGGTCGGCGACCGGGTGCTGCTGCGGCACGCGAAGGCAGGGGAGATGTGCGAGCGGCTGGCCGAGGTCGCCCGGGTCGACGCGGACGGGGTCACGCGCGTGGTGCCGACGTACCGAGGCGAGGGGAGGGTCTTCGGATGAGCACCACCAGGACCACGTGGCGCAACTGGAGCGGCAGCGTCCGCTGCACCCCTCAGCGGGTGGCCGCGCCCACCTCGACCGCCGAGGTCGCGCAGGTGCTCGCCGACGCCGCCCACGACGGCCTCACGGTGCGCCCGGTCGGCTCGGGTCACTCCTTCACGCCGCTGTGCGCGACCGACGGCGTGCAGGTGCGGCTCGACGGGATGGCCAGGCTGCTCGGGCACACGCCCGACGGCCGCGTGCGGGTGCAGGCGGGGATGTCGCTGCGCACCCTCAACCGGGAGCTCGACCGGCTGGGCCTGGCGCTGCCCAACCTCGGCGACGTCGACCCGCAGACCGTGGCCGGAGCGATCGGTACCGGCACCCACGGCACCGGTGACCGGCTGCACGGCATCGCCAAGGCCGTCGTCGCCGTGCAGCTGGTGACGGCGTCCGGCGACGTGGTCGAGGTCGACGAGCAGCACCCGTGGTTCGGCGCCGTGCGGGTCTCGCTGGGCGCGCTGGGCATCGTCACCGAGGTCACCCTGCAGTGCGTGCCCGCGTTCCTGCTCCACGCCCGCGAGGAGCCGATGCCGCTGCCGGAGGTCCTCGAGCGGCTGCCGGAGCTCGTCGGGGGCAACGACCACTGCGAGTTCTACTGGTTCCCGCACACCGAGAAGGCCCTGCTCAAGCGCAACAACCGCGTGCCCGAGGGCACCGCCCCGGCGCCGATCGGCCGGCTGCGCGGCCTCGTGGACGACGAGCTGCTCAGCAACGGCGCGTTCGAGGTGCTCAACCGGGTCGCCCGCGCCCGGCCCTCGCTGGTGCCGCGGATCAACCGCTTCTCCGGCTCGGCGCTTTCGGCGCGAGAGTTCGTCGCGCCGTCGCACGAGGTGTTCGTGTCGCGCCGTCGGGTGCGCTTCCACGAGTCGGAGTTCGCGATGCCCCGCGCCGCGCTGCCGGAGGTGATCGGCGCCCTGCAGCGGTGGTTCGCGACCAGCGGCGAGCACGTGTCGTTCCCGATCGAGGTGCGCTTCACCGCCGCCGACGACGTGTGGCTCTCCACCGCCCACGAGCGCGAGAGCTGCTACGTGGCGGTGCACACCTACCACCGCCAGGACCCCTCGCCGTACTTCGCCGCCGCCCAGGAGGTCTTCGTCGCCCACGACGGCCGGCCGCACTGGGGCAAGCGGCACACCCTCGACTCGGCGTACCTCTCCCGGGCCTACGCCCGCTTCGGCGACGTCCTGGCGATCCGCGACGAGGCCGACCCGCACCGGCTGCTCGCCAACGACCACCTCAGGCAGGTGCTCGGCGACTGAGGTCCGCGCGGCCGGACTCGATAGGGTCGAGCGGTGCGCATCGCGAGATTCACCACGGGCGAGGACCCGCAGTACGGCGTCGTGACCGGCGACCTCGACGAGCACGGCCAGCTGGGCGAGGACGCGGTCATCGTGGCCCTCGCCGGCGACCCGTTGTACGTCGGCGTCAAGCTGCTCGAGCAGGAGCACCGTCTCGAGGACGTCCGCTTCCTCGCGCCGGTCCTGCCCCGCAGCAAGGTCGTCGGCATCGGCCGCAACTACGCCAAGCACGCGGCCGAGCTCGGCAACGACGTGCCCAGCGAGCCGCTGATGTTCCTCAAGCCCAACACCTCGGTGGTCGGCCCGGGCGACCCGGTCTTCCACCCGCGCCAGACCCAGGACCTGCAGTACGAGGGCGAGCTGGCCGTGGTCATCGGCCGGATCTGCCGCGACGTCCCGCCCGAGAAGGCCACCGACGTCATCCACGGCTACACCATCGCCAACGACGTCACCGCGCGCGACCTGCAGCGCAGCGACGACCAGTGGACGCGGGCCAAGGGCTTCGACTCCTTCTGCCCGCTGGGCCCCTGGGTCGAGACCGACCTCGACCCGCAGGCCTTCGCCGACGGCGTGCGCGTGCGCACCTACCTCAACGGCGACGTCGTCCAGGACGGCTCGACCGCCGACATGATCTTCGACGTCCCCACCCTCGTCGCCCACGTCAGCAGCGTGATGACCCTGCTGCCGGGCGACGTCATCCTCACCGGCACCCCCGAGGGCGTCGGCCGCATGCACGTCGGCGACGAGGTCGAGGTCGCCATCGACGGCCTCGGCGCGCTGACCAACACGATCAAGGAGCGCTGAACCCCGTGTCCGAGAGCACCACCCAGGGTCCCGCCACGCCCGACACGCCTGTGCGCGTCCGGATGGCCCCGTCGCCGACCGGGTCCCCGCACGTCGGACTGGTCCGCACCGCCCTGTTCAACTACGCCTTCGCCAAGCACGCCGAGCTGACCGGTCGCGGCGGCACGTTCGTGCTGCGCATCGAGGACACCGACAAGGAGCGCTCGACCGAGGAGTCCTACACCGCGATCCTCGAGCTCTTCCGCTGGCTCGGCCTGACCTGGGACGAGGGCGTCGAGGTCGGTGGCTCCTACGGCCCCTACCGCCAGTCCGAGCGGGGCGACCTCTACCGCGACGTGCTCGGCAAGCTGCGGGAGTCGTCGTACACCTACGACTGCTACTGCCGCAACGACGAGGTGGAGGCGCGCCGCAAGGAGTCCGGCTCCAAGGTGATGGGGTACGACGGCTTCTGCCGCGAGCTCTCGCCCGAGCAGCGCGACGCGTTCGTGGCCGAGGGCCGCGAGCCGCTGGTGCGCTTCCGGATGCCCGACGGCTCGATCACCTGGGACGACCTGGTCCGCGGCGAGGTGACCTTCGAGACGCAGTTCGTCCCCGACTTCGCGCTGTGCCGCGCCAACGGCGACCCGCTCTACACGCTCACCGCTCCCGTGGACGACGCGACCATGCGCATCACCCACGTGCTGCGCGGCGAGGACCTGCTCTCCTCGACCCCCCGCCAGATCGCGCTGTTCGAGGCGATGAGGGCGATCGGCGTCGCCGAGGCCACCCCGCTCTACGGCCACCTGCCCTACGTCATGGGGGAGGGCAACAAGAAGCTCTCCAAGCGCGACCCGCAGGCGCACGCGCTGGCCTACCGCGACCAGGGCTTCCTGCCCGAGGGCCTGCTCAACTACGTGGCGCTGCTGGGCTGGGCGATCGCGGCCGACCGTGACGTGTTCACGCTCGAGGAGATGGTCGAGGCCTTCGACATCGCCGACGTCAACGCCAACCCGGCGCGATTCGACCTGAAGAAGGCCGAGGCCATCAACACCGCCCACCTGCGGATGCTGCCGGTCGAGGAGATCACCCACCGCGCGCTGCCGTTCCTCAAGGCCGCCGGCGTGGTCGGAGACCCGGTGCGTGACGCCGACGCCCAGCTGCTGGAGCTGGCGATGCCGCTGGTCGCCGAGCGGGTCAACAAGCTCGCCGAGGTCGCCGACATGCTGGGGTTCCTCTTCGTGGACGAGGCCGACTTCACCCGCGACGAGGCCGACGTCGCCAAGCTGCTCGACGAGACCGGCCGCGGCGTGGTCAAGGCCGCGCACGACGCCGTCGCGGCGCTCGACACCTGGTCCACCCAGGCGATCCAGGACGCCCTGCAGGCGACGCTGGTCGACGAGATGGGCCTCAAGCCCCGGGTCGCCTACGGCCCCGTCCGTGTCGCGGTCACCGGCCGCCGCGTGAGCCCGCCGCTGTTCGAGTCGATGGAGCTGCTGGGGCGCGAGCGGTCGCTGGCCCGCCTGGCCTCCGCGCTCTGATCCGGGAGCCACCCGTGCTGGCCTACCACCGCCTGCTCACCGCCGGCCGCCCGTCGCGCTGGTGGGTGCTGCTGGGCGTCGTCATGGTCGGGGTGATCTTCCTGGTCGCCCAGACCGCGGCGGCCGGGGTGATCGCCGCCGGGCTGATCCTCGGCGGCCTGCCGCCGGACGTGGCACTGGACCGGCTCTCCGGCACCGACGAGATCACCCCGTCGTTCCTGGCACTGGTCAACATCGGCTGGGCCGCGGCGATCCCGGCGGTGGTGCTGGCCGTGTGGCTCGTGCACGGGCTGCACCCCGGCTGGGCCGCCTCCGTCGTACGCCGGGTGCGGTGGGGGTGGCTGGCGACCTGCCTCGGGCTCTCCGTGGTGGCGCTGGTCGCGACCCTGGTCGTCTCGGCCGTCCTGCCCGCGCAGGGCAACGGGGCCGAGATCACCGGTGAGCTCAACTCGTGGAGCCGGACCATGCGCGACTTCCTGCTCGTGGTCGTGCTGCTCACTCCGCTGCAGGCGGCGGGGGAGGAGTTCGCGTTCCGGGGCTACCTCACCCAGGCCGTCGGCACCCTGATCCCCTCGCGGGTGGTCGCGGTCGTGGTGCCCGCCCTGCTCTTCGCCCTGGCGCACGGGGCGCAGGACCCGCCGGTCTTCGTCGACCGGTTCGCGTTCGGGCTCGTCGCGGGCTTCCTGGTGCTGGCCACCGGTGGGCTCGAGGCCGGCATCGCCATGCACGTGCTCAACAACCTGCTGGCCTTCGGCATGGCCCTGGCCTTCAGCGACATGACCACGGCCATGAACCCCACCGGCGGCACCTGGTGGAGCCTGCCCGTGACGCTGACCCAGAGCCTGGTCTACCTCGGCGTGGTGCTGTGGGTGGCCCGTCGGGCCGGCATCGCCACCGAGGGCGGCCCGACGCCGTCGGCGGGACAGCGGCCCCCGGGGCCGCCGGGCACCCAGGGCCCCTCCGGTCCTCCGCCCCCACCGGGCCCGCCGGGTCCGCCAGGTCCGCCGGGTCCCTGGGGTGGTCCGCCGGGACCCCCCTCCGAATTGGTCGGCCCCGACCCTCGCGTGTAAGGTTCCCGTCGGTCCTCGGGCCTGCGGAGCAGGCGGCGAGGTACCCCCTTGGGGTATGGTGTAATTGGCAACACGGCTGATTCTGGTTCAGTTGTTCTAGGTTCGAGTCCTAGTACCCCAGCAAGTGACCACCAGGTCGGAGATCCGCTCAGGATCACCCCGATTTGGCCGGGACGAAGGCCTGAGGCTAGAGTTCCGCAGGTCGCCAGGGAGGCCGAGAGGCAGCCCGAAGCAACAGAATAAAGAACATGCTCCGTTCGTCTAGTGGCCTAGGACGCTGGCCTCTCACGCCGGAAACACGGGTTCGAATCCCGTACGGAGTACGTCTCACGAAGGCCCGGTCCACCAGGACCGGGCCTTCGTCGTTCCTCGTGCTCGCGGCTGTCCTCGCACCGGGCGCCGGCGCGGCTCAACCGGCCGCTGGGCCTGCGCGGCTCAGCCCGGCCGCTGGACCTGCGCGGCCAGCCGCTCGGGCGCCTGGACGCAGTAGGAGTCGGTCAGCAGCTCGGCCAGCTCGGCCCAGTCGGTGTCGTCGTCGAGCAGCAGCCCCACGACGTCACTGCCCCACGAGGCCTTGAAGTACGGGTCGCCGAGGTGCTGCAGCGCCATCACCTCGTCGGGCTCGGCGCGGAACATGATGCGGAACAGGCCGTCCTCGCCGCCGAACACGTGCGCCACCGTGGCCGACCCCACCCGCCAGCGGGTGCCGACCCAGGCCGGCTCGGCCGCGCACCGGGGGAACGCCCCGAGCACGCCGTCGATGCGGCGTACCCACTCCTCGGGGATTTCGGGACGCTCCTTGCGGCGGCTCACGGGCCCAGCCTGGCACGAGCCACCGACGCCCGGGAGCGGTGAGTCCTCAACCGTCCGGGGTCGTCCATGGGTTGATCACTCACCGCTGCCCGACCCGAGCCGGCGGGAGCGGTGAGTCCTCGACCGATCCGGCCGACGGAAAGGGTGACTGCCCACCGCCGGTCCGGAACCTCAGGCGCAGAGGCCGTTGGCGAGCGCCTCGGCCCGCTCCTTCTCCCGCTCGGCCGCCTCGTCGGGGTCGACGGGCTCGGTGGCCGTGGCGCTCGGGTCGGCCGACGAGGTGCCGACCGGGTCCTTGGCGCTGATGGACCGCCGACCGAGCTTCTTGGTCAGTGGCTTGTCCTTGGCCACGCGCTTCCACAGCTTGGCGGCCTTGTCGGACCAGACGAGCCGGTTCGGGTCGGGCGCGTAGGCCTCGTTGGGCACCGTCACGAACTCGATGCTGCCCAGCCCGGTGTCGCGGAACTGCAGCGCCAGGTCGACCAGGTCCTGGATCGAGCCCAGCTCCTCGTCGACGGTGATCGACCGGGTGGCCGCGGAGAGGAAGCTGTAGACGCGGTCGGGACGGGTCAGGGTGCCGGCGGAGACGACCTTGTTGATCATCGAGGCGATGAACGCCTGCTGACGACGCATCCGGCCGATGTCTGAGTTGGCCGAGAGCACGTAGCGCTCGCGGACGTAGTCGAGCGCCTCCCGGCCCTCGAGGGTCTGGGTGCCGGCGTCGAAGAAGATGTTGTGCGTCGGGTCGGAGACGTCCTTGGGGATGCACACCTCCACCCCGCCGACGGCGTCGACCATGTCGACGAAGCCGTTGAAGTCGACGGTGACGTAGTGGTCGATCAGCACCCCGGTGAGCTGCTCGACCGTCTGGATCGTGCACGCCGGACCGCCGAGGGCGAAGGCGGAGTTGAACATCTCGAGCTCACCGCCCGGGATCACCTCGCCGTCGTCGTCCATGCAGTCGGGCCGCGTGACCAGGGCGTCGCGGGGCAACGAGATGCCGTAGGCCTCCTGGCGGTCCGCGGAGACGTGCACCAGCAGCGTGGTGTCCGAGCCTCCGCCGCCGGACTCGCCGTCGATGGCGCAGCCCTCGCACGAGCGGTCGTCGGTGCCCATCACGAGGATGTTCAGCGGCTCCTTCGGGCCCTCGACCTCCTGCTTCTCCGGGCGGTCGGTCAGCATCCCCGTGACGTCCTGGGAGCGGATGTCGCCGTCGAGGTGCCGGTAGGCCAGGGTGACCGCCGCTGCGGTCACGATGGCCAGCAGCACGTGGGTGAGCAGCACGACGCGCACGACGGTCCGTCGGTGGGAATGGTCGACCCGCAGGTGCTGTGGCACCCCCCGATCCTCCCTCAGGGGTGGTCACCGCCCGCGCACCCCCGGCCCGGACGGTGCGTCGTGGCACCGCGTCCCGGCCCGCGGCCGTGTCCGATTCCCGCCAGAGACTGTCGGTGGCGACGTGCATGATGGCATCGTGAGCGAGACGACGAGCCCCCTGGACCCGGTGCTGGACCGGGGGCTGGATCCGGCGTCCTGCTACGCCGCCGTCAGCTCGCGCGACCGCCGCTACGACGGTGTCTTCTACACCGCGGTCCGCACGACCGGCATCTACTGCCGGCCCTCCTGCCCGGCACGCACCCCCGCCGCCGGCAACGTGACCTTCCACCGCTCCGCGGCGTCCGCGCAGGCCGCCGGCTACCGCGCCTGCAAGCGCTGCCTGCCGGACGCCACGCCGGGCAGCCCGGACTGGGACGTCCACGCCGGGGTGGCCGGCCGCGCGATGCGGCTGATCGCCGACGGCGTCGTGGACCGTGAGGGGGTCGAGGGCCTGGCCCGGCGCATCGGCTACACGCCGCGCCACCTCGGGCGCGTGCTGGTCGCCGAGCTCGGTGCCGGGCCGCTCGCCCTCGCCCGGGCGCGCCGGGCGCAGACGGCGAGGGTCCTGGTGGAGACCACCGACCTGTCGTTGGCCGACGTCGCCTTCGCCGCCGGCTTCGCCAGCGTGCGGCAGTTCAACGACACCGTCCGCGAGGTGTACGACGCCAGTCCCAGCGCCCTGCGCGCACGCCGATCCGCAGCGGGCTCGCACGGTGCGGCCGAGTCGACCGCCGCGGGCACGCTCACCATGCGACTGGCGGTCCGCACGCCCTTCGCGGCCACGGCGCTGCTGGACTTCCTGGCCTACCACCTCGTGCCGGGCGTCGAGGTCGCCGGACCCGGCTGGTACGCCCGCACCCTCGACCTCCCGCACGGCCCCGGCACCCTGCGCCTCCACCTCGACCCCTCGCTCGACGACCTCGAGCCCGGCCGCACCGCCC
This sequence comes from Nocardioides sp. REDSEA-S30_B4, assembly GCF_001627265.1. Taxonomy (NCBI): domain Bacteria; kingdom Bacillati; phylum Actinomycetota; class Actinomycetes; order Propionibacteriales; family Nocardioidaceae; genus Nocardioides; species Nocardioides sp. REDSEA-S30_B4. The sequence goes on from NZ_LUPI01000022.1 coordinate 15,694, forward strand.
AGGTGGCGGCGACGTTCACGCTCACCGACCTGCGTGACACCGGCGCCGCCGTCGAGCGCGCCCGACGGCTCGTCGACGCCGACTGCGACCCGCTGGCGGTGAGCGCGCACCTGGGTGCGGACAGGCTGCTCGCCCCCCTCGTGGCCCGTCACCCGGGCCTGCGCGTGCCCGGCCAGGTCGACGGCGGGGAGACGGCGCTTCGCACGGTGATCGGCCAGCAGGTCTCGGTCACCGGCGCCCGGACGGTGACCGGCCGGATCGTCGCCGCGCACGGGACCCGGGTCGACACCGGCGTACCCGGGTTGACGCACGTGTTCCCGCGCACCGACGTCGTGGCCGGCCTCGACCCCGAGACGCTCCCGATGCCGCGGACGCGTGGGCGTGCGCTCGTCGGGCTGGCGGCGGCGCTGGCCTGGGGAGAGGTCGCGCTCGACCGCGGACCCGAGCGCGACGCGGTACGCGAGCGGATGCTCGCGCTGCCCGGCATCGGCCCGTGGACCGCCGACTACGTCGCGATGCGCGCGCTGGCCCACCCCGACGTGTTCCTCCCGACCGACGTGGGCGTGCGCACCGCCTTGACGCGGCTCGGCGCCGACCCGGCGGAGGCGATCGTCGGCAGCGACCGGTGGCGCCCCTGGCGCTCCTACGCCCTGCTGCACCTGTGGCAGACCCTGATGCCGCCCACCCCCGAGCCGGCACCCCAGCCCACCGACCTGCAGGAGACCAACTGATGTGGACCGAGACCCCGAGCCCCATCGGGCCGCTGCGCATCGTCGAGCACCGCGGTGCGATCACGGCCATCGAGTTCTCGCCCTGGGCCGAGGGCGACGGACGCCCCCGTGGTGCGCGGCAGGACGACCTCCCGGTGCTGGTCGAGGCCGTGCGCCAGCTGGCCGCCTACTTCGACGGCACGCTCACCGACTTCGACCTCCCGCTCGCCCCGCAGGGCAGCGACTTCCAGCAACGGGTCTGGGAGCAGCTGCGCGGCATCGGCTACGGCGAGACCGCGTCGTACGGCGCCATCGCGCACCGCCTGGGCATGACCAACGCCGCCTCCCGCGCGGTCGGCCTGGCCAACGGCCGCAACCCGATCCCGATCGTCATCCCCTGCCACCGCGTCATCGGCGCCAACGGCACCCTCACCGGGTACGCCGGTGGGCTGGAGCGCAAGCAGCTGCTGCTGGACCTCGAACGCACCGACGCGCTCTTCTGACGCCGAACCGTCACTCACGCACGGCCGAGCCGTCGCTCACGCACGGCCGAGCCGTCGCTCACGCACGGCCGACCCGGCGAGGCCGCGATCAGGCCGACTGACCGTCCGCCGCGGCGCGGCGCAGCGACTCCGAGAGCCGCTCGGCCGCGGCCATGACCGCCGGCGCGTGCATGCGACCCGGCGTGCGCGAGAGCCGCTCGAGCGGGCCGGACACCGACACGGCGGCGATGATCTTGCCGCTGGGGGAGCGGACCGGGGCGGACACCGAGGCGACGCCCTGCTCGCGCTCGCCGACCGACTGCGCCCAGCCGCGTCGGCGGATGCCGGAGAGGGCGGCGGCGGAGTAGGCGGCGTTCTGCAGGCCGCGGTGCATGCGCTCGGGGTCCTCCCAGGCCAGCAGCACCTGGGCCGCGGAACCGGCACGCATCGTCAGCTGCGTGCCGACGGGGATGGTGTCGCGCAGGCCGGAGGGGCGCTCGGCGGCCGCCACGCACACGCGGTGGTCGCCCTGGCGGCGCCACAGCTGGGCGGACTCGCCGGTGATGTCGCGCAGTCGCGCGAGCACAGGGCCGGCGGTGGCGAGGAGGCGGTCCTCGCCGGCGGCGGCCGAGAGCTCGGCGAGCCGCGGGCCGAGGACGAAGCGGCCCTGCATGTCGCGGGCGACGAGACGGTGGTGCTCCAGCGCCACCGCGAGACGGTGCGCGGTGGGTCGGGCGAGGCCCGTGGCGCTGACCAGGCCCGCCAGGGTCGCCGGGCCCGACTCCAGGGCCGTCAGCACGATCGCCGCCTTGTCGAGAACGCCCACTCCACTGCTGTCCATATAGCAATACTGATGTCTCGGGGAATGGGATGGCAAGCACTGTGACGCGCGCCTCACGAGTCTTTGCCTTGGCAAGAGCGGTCTCACATCCTGGGAATCGTGTCTCACGAGATGGGATCTTGGGCGTAGCATCGACCTGTCGAACCGCCCGACCCTGCGTGCCTCCGTACGCCGTCGGGCCGGACGGACACCCGCCAACCGAAGGTCACGAAGGAGTGCGTCATGGGCAGGACCCTTGCCGAGAAGGTCTGGGACGAGCACGTCGTCCGATCGACCCCCGGGGAGCCGGACCTCCTCTACATCGACCTCCACCTCATCCACGAGGTCACCTCCCCGCAGGCCTTCGACGGCCTGCGGCTGGCCGGGCGCCCGGTGCGCCGTCCCGACCTCACGCTGGCGACCGAGGACCACAACGTCCCCACGCTCGACTGGGACAAGCCGATCGCCGACCCCGTCTCCCGAACCCAGGTCGAGACGCTGCGCAAGAACGCCGCCGAGTTCGGTGTCCGGCTGCACCCCCTCGGTGACCTCGACCAGGGCATCGTCCACGTCGTCGGCCCGCAGCTGGGCCTCACCCAGCCCGGCATGACGATCGTGTGCGGCGACAGCCACACCTCCACCCACGGCGCGTTCGGTGCGATCGCCTTCGGCATCGGCACCTCCGAGGTGGAGCACGTGCTGGCGACGCAGACCCTGATGCAGGCCAAGCCGAGGACGATGGCCGTCACCGTCAACGGGACCCTGCCCGAGGGCGTCACCGCCAAGGACCTGATCCTCTACCTGATCGCGCAGACCGGCACCGGTGGCGGCCAGGGCTACATCGTCGAGTACCGCGGCGAGGCCATCGAGCAGCTCTCGATGGAGGGCCGGATGACGGTCTGCAACATGTCCATCGAGTGGGGAGCCAAGGCCGGCATGATCGCGCCGGACCAGACGACCTTCGACTACATCGAGGGCAAGCCCGAGGCGCCGAAGGGTGCCGAGTGGGACGCCGCCGTCGCCCACTGGAAGAGCCTGCGCACCGACGACGACGCGACCTTCGACAAGGAGATCGTCATCGACGCCGGCGACGTCACGCCGTTCGTCACCTGGGGGACCAACCCCGGTCAGGGCGTCCCGCTGGGCGCGCACGTCCCGTCACCCGACGACTTCGAGGACGCCACGGACAAGGTGGCCTGCGAGAAGGCCCTGGCCTACATGGGTCTCGAGGCCGGCACCCCCATGCGCGAGGTGAAGGTCGACACCGTGTTCGTCGGCTCGTGCACCAACGGCCGCATCGAGGACCTGCGCCTGGCCGCCGAGGTCATCAAGGGCCACAAGGTCGCCGAGGGCACCCGGCTGCTGGTCGTGCCCGGCTCGGTGCGGGTGCGCCTGCAGGCCGAGGAGGAGGGACTCGACGTCGTCTTCAAGGAGGCGGGCGGCGAGTGGCGCGGCGCCGGCTGCTCCATGTGCCTGGGCATGAACCCCGACACCCTGGACCCGCAGGAGCGCTCCGCGTCCACGTCCAACCGCAACTTCGAGGGTCGCCAGGGCAAGGGTGGTCGCACCCACCTGGTCTCGGTGCCCGTCGCCGCCGCCACCGCCGTCAAGGGCACGCTCGCCTCGCCCGCGGACCTGGTCTGAGAGGAACTGGAGCCATGGAGAAGTTCACCTCCCACACGGGAACGGCGCTTCCGCTGCGCCGCAGCAACGTCGACACCGACCAGATCATCCCGGCGGTCTACCTCAAGCGCGTGACCCGCACCGGCTTCGAGGACGGGCTGTTCGCCGCGTGGCGCAACGACCCCGACTTCGTGGCCAACAAGCCTGAGTACGCCGGTGTCTCGATCCTCGTCGCCGGGCCCGACTTCGGCACCGGCTCCTCGCGCGAGCACGCCGTGTGGGCGCTGATGGACTACGGCTTCAAGGTCGTGCTCTCGAGCCGTTTCGCCGACATCTTCCGCGGCAACTCCGGCAAGGCCGGCCTGCTGTCGGTGCCGGTCGAGCAGGACGTCATCGAGCAGCTGTGGGCCGCGATCGAGGACGACCCGACGACCCGGATCACGGTGGACCTCGAGGCCCGGACCGTGACCTGCGGCGACCTGGTCGCGCCCTTCCAGATCGACGACTACACCCGCTGGCGTCTGCTCAACGGTCTCGACGACATCGGCATCACGCTGGGCAACGAGGCCGACATCGCTGCCTTCGAGGCCACGCGTCCGAGCTTCAAGCCCGTCACGCAGTAACGGCTTCACCCGGCTTCACCACCCGCTCGACCACAAGCACTGACGAACCGACGCCGCGATCATCGTGAGGAAAACACGAAGTTCGCGGCGTTGGTCATTGTGACCCGGGCCACGAATCCCTAGCGTGCATGGGAAGTCCGAGCGCGTGCTCGGCGCACCGAGGTTTGCACGAAGGGAAATCCTGTGAACAAGACCCAGCTCATCGATGCGCTCTCCGCGCGCTTCGAGGGGAACAAGAAGGCAGCGGCCCACGCGCTCGAGTCCGTCCTCGACACCATCACCCGTGAGGTCGCCAAGGGCGAGAAGGTCGCCATCACCGGCTTCGGCTCCTTCGAGAAGAAGGTCCGCGACGCCCGGTGGGTGCGCAACCCGCGCACCGGCGAGCGCATGAAGGCCAAGAAGACCGCGGTCCCGAAGTTCACCCCGGGCCAGGACCTGAAGAACGTCATCTCCGGCGCCAAGAAGCTGCCCAAGCTCACGGTGGCCAAGGCCGGCTCGGCCGCCAGCGCCGCTGCGGCACCGGCGGCCAAGGCAGCCAGCGCGGTGAAGAAGGCCGGCCCGGCGAAGAAGGCGCCTGCGAAGAAGGCTTCGGCCAAGAAGGCACCTGTCAAGTCGGCCGCTCCCGCCAAGAAGGCGCCCGCCAAGCAGGCGCCGGCGAAGAAGGCGCCTGCGAAGAAGGCTCCGGCCACGACCACGACGGCTGCCAAGAAGGCTCCGGCGAAGAAGACCACGACGGCCGCGAAGAAGGCGCCCGCCACGAAGGCCCCCGCGAAGAAGGCCCCTGCGAAGAAGGCCCCTGCGAAGAAGGCTCCGGCCAAGAAGGCTCCGGCCAAGAAGGCGGCCTCGAGCTCCTGAGTCTCCGGCTCGCCCACGTCCGATCGGGCCCGTCCGCAGCAGCGGACGGGCCCGATCGCGTGTCGTGGCAGAGGATCGGCGCCATCGCCGGTGTGCTCAGAAGAGGCCGAGCGCGTCCAGCACCCGACGCGTGTGCGTGCCGACGCCGAGCGCAGCTGCGGCCTGGAGGTCCGGCACGTCGTCGACGTCGCGACGCAGCGTGGTGAGCGGGCCGGTCACCTCGACGGCTCCGGCGTCGAGGTGGGCGAGCCGCGAGCCCTCGCCGTAGCGAGGGGCGAACGCCTCCCAGGACGCGGAGTACAACGTGGTCCCGATGCCGGCCGCATCGGCGACGAACCCCGCGACCCCACCGGCGAGGACGGGGGAAGCCAGCGCTGCGTCGAGGTCGGCTGGGTCGAGCGCCGGCAGGTCGGCGCACAGGGCCACCGGGCGCATCGAGGGCCAGCGTCGGCGTGCTTCAGCGGCAGTCTGGCGCAACGTCGCGTTGAGGTCGGAGGAGTCGCCGTCGGGGATGCACGGAGCCCCCGTCGCCGCCAAGGCCGCGGAGAAGCGGGCATCGTCCGTGGCGACCAGGACCGCGCCGACGTGTGCGGCGGCCAGGCACGCGGTCACCGTGTCCAGGGCGAAGGCGGCAGCGAGCTCCTCGCGCGCACCGTCGGCGATCCCGACCAGCCGTGACTTGCCGCGTGCCGGCGGCTTCACGGGCACCACGACGGCGTACGTCGGAGGGTGGGCGGGGACGGACATCGCACCCATCCTCCCAGGCGTGCACGTCGTCCTGCTCCGTGGTCCCACTCCCGTCCGGCACGCGCCCGCCCGCCTGTCGTGGCGTCGGTCACGAGCCGAGTAGCCTGCCCCGGTGACCGTGCGGAAGCTGCAGCAACGACGAGGGTGGGCCTTCAGCCTGGGCGTGGGCATCATCAAGCCCCTGCTCCTGGCCACGACCGTCCACGACTGGCGGCACGGCGAGCGGATCCCCGCCACCGGCGGGTGCGTCCTGGCGATCAACCACATCTCGCACCTCGACCCGCTCACGGCCGCGCACATCGTCTACGACCACGGCCGGCTGCCGCGCTACCTCGCGAAGTCGGGCCTGTTCAGCAACGCCTTCCTGCGCCGTTTCCTCACCGCGGCCGGCCAGATCCCCGTCGAGCGCGAGGGCAAGGGTGCCGTCGCGTACGCCGCCGCCGTCGAGGCCGTCCGCCAAGGAGGGTGCGTCGTGGTCTACCCCGAGGGCACGATCACGCGTGACCCCGACATGTGGCCGATGACCGGCAAGTCCGGCGCGGCGCGGATCGGGCTGGAGACGGGGGCGCCGGTGCTTCCGGTGGGTCAGTGGGGCGCGCAGCAGCTGCTGCCGCCGTACTCCAAGAAGCCGCACCTCGTCCCGCGCAAGCGGGTCACGATGTCGGTCGGCGAGCCCGTCGCTCTGGACGACCTGCGGCAGCGCGAGCTGACCCCCGAGGTGGTCAAGCAGGCCACCGACCGGATCCTGACCGCGATCACCGCGCAGGTCGAGGAGATCCGTGGGGCGCAGGCACCCGCGGAGAGGTACGACATGCGTGTCTCCGGAGACCCCTACAAAGACAGGAAGTCGGCATGAGCGAGTTCGGCAAGGTCGCGGTCTTCGGCGCGGGGTCGTGGGGCACCGCGTTCTCCATCGTGCTGGCCGACGCCGGCAACGACGTCACGATCTGGGCGCGTCGCGAGGAGGTGGCCACCGCCATCAACGAGCGGCGCGAGAACGCCGACTACCTCCCCAGCATCGAGCTGCCGCCGAGCGTGCGCGCCACGCACGACGTCGAGGCAGCGCTCGACGGCGCCGACGTGGTCGTGTGGGCCACGCCCTCGCAGTCCTTCCGCGACAACCTCCGCAGCTGGGCGCCGCACGTGCACCCCGACGCGGTGATGGTCTCCCTGATGAAGGGCGTGGAGCTCTCGACCCTGAGCCGGATGAGCGAGGTCATCGCGCAGGAGACCGGTGCGGGTCCCGAGCGCATCGCGGTCGTCAGCGGACCCAACCTGGCCAAGGAGATCGCGCGCCGCGAGCCTGCGGCCGCGGTCGTGGCCTGTGTCGACGAGGACGTCGCCACGCGGCTGCAGCAGCGGGTGCACAGCCCGGCGTTCCGCCCCTACACCTCCGTCGACGTGCTCGGCTGCGAGCTTGGCGGCGCCTACAAGAACGTCGTCGGCCTGGCCGTCGGCATGGCCGTGGGTCTCGGGTTCGGGGACAACACCACCGCCTCGATCATCACGCGCGGGTTGGCCGAGACCGCGCGGCTGGCGATGAAGCTCGGGGCCAACCCGCTGACCCTCATGGGCCTGGCCGGTCTGGGTGACCTGGTCGCCACCTGCTCCTCGCCGCTCTCACGCAACCGCACCTTCGGCGAGAAGCTGGGGCAGGGCATGACCACCGAGGAGATCTACGCCAGCACCCGCCAGGTCGCCGAGGGCGCGAAGTCCTGCTCGTCGCTGCGCGCGCTGGCCGAGCAGTCCGGCGTCGACGCCCCCATCGCGACGTACGTCGACGAGGTCGTCGCGGGCAACCTGACCGCTCAGGGGATGATGGACGCGATCCTCGCCCGCGACACCAAGCCCGAGACCGCCTGAGCGCCGAACCGGAGCGACCTTCCGGAAGGATGCGCCGGTTCGGCGGGAGATGGGTCAGTCGGTGAGGCCGTCGAGGGCGCGGGAGAGGTCCTCCCAGAGGTCCTCGACGTCCTCGACACCCACGGAGAGGCGGACCAGGGCGTCGGAGACGGTGGTCGGCTCGCTCTTCCAGCGACGGCGCCGCTCGAGGGTGGACTCCACGCCGCCGAGGCTGGTGGCGTGCACCCACAGGCGGGTCTTGCGCGGCAGCAGGTCCGCGGCCAGCGCGCCCGCGGCCAGCTCGACGCTCACGATCGCCCCGAAGCCCGGGTAGCGCACCAGCTGCACGGCCGGGTGCTCCCCGAGACGGCGGGCCAGCTCGGCGGCGTTGGCCTGGGCGCGCTCGACCCGCAGGTGCAGGGTGCGCATGCCGCGCACCGCCAACCACGCCTCGAGGGTGCCCGGCACGGCGCCGAGGAGGTCGCGACGCTGCTTGAGCACGGTGAACAGCTGGTCGTCGCGGGTGACCAGGGCGCCGAGGAGGGCGTCGGAGTGGCCGGCGAGGTACTTCGTGGCCGAGTGGACCACCAGGTCGGCACCGAGGTCGAGCGGGCGCTGGAGCAGCGGGGTGGCGAAGGTGTTGTCGACGACGACGTACGCGCCGGCCTCGTGCGCCGCCGTGCAGATCCGCTCGATGTCGGCGACGTCGAGGTTGGGGTTGGTCGGCGACTCGACCCACACCAGGGCCACGTCCTCGTCGCACGCGGCGACCACCGCGTCGGTGTCGGCGATGTCGACGAGCTTCGAGCGCAGCCGTCCGCGCATCTCGAGGTCGGCGATCTGCGACAGGCTGCCCTGGTAGGCCGCGTCCGGCGCGAGCACCAGCGCACCCTGGCCGACCAGGTCCAGCACGACCGAGACCGCCGCGAGCCCGGAGGAGAACGACAGGGCGCGGCCGCCCTCGAGCTTGCCGAGGACCTCCTCGAAGGCCTGCCAGGTGGGGTTGCCGTAGCGGCCGTACTCCCGCTCACCGCCGGCCACGTAGGTCGAGGCCATCGTGATCGGGGTGTTGAGCGGCTGGTCCACGTCGTGCGGCGGTCGACCCGTCGTCACGGCGATGGTCGAGGGGCGCAGGGAGTCGTCGGCCATGCGCACACACTAGGGTCGGCCCGGTGATCGCCCTCAGCCTGGCCCGGGTCGCCGAGATCGTCGACGGGGAGCTCGTCGGCACGACCCCGGACACCGCGCCTGTCGTGGACGGCGCCGTCGTCATCGACGGCCGCGAGGCCACCCCGGGAGGACTGTTCGCCGCGTTCGTCGGCGAGCGCGTCGACGGCCACGACCACGTCCCGCAGGCCGCAGCCGCCGGTGCGGTGGCCGTGCTCGGGTCGCGTCCCACCGAGCTGCCCACGGTCGTCGTCGAGGACGTGCGCGCCGCGCTCCAGCGCCTCGCGTCGTACGTCGTCAGCCGGGTCCGCGAGGAGGGCGACCTGACCGTCGTGGCACTGACGGGGTCCCAGGGCAAGACGTCGACCAAGGACCTGCTGGCGGCGGTGCTGGGCCGGTCGGCGGCCACGGTCGCGACCCGGGGGTCGTTCAACAACGAGCTGGGCATGCCGCTGACCGCGCTGCGCGTGGAGCCGACGACCCGCTTCCTGGTGCTCGAGATGGGTGCCCGCGGCATCGGCCACATCGCGGAGCTGACGGGGCTGGTCCGACCGGACGTGTCGGTGGTCCTCAACGTCGGTCAGGCGCACCTGGGGGAGTTCGGCTCCCGCGACGCGATCGCGCAGGCCAAGGGCGAGCTGGTCGAGGCCCTGACCGCGGACGGCACGGCGGTCCTCAACGCCGGCGACGAGCGCGTCTCCGCGATGGCGGCACGCACCGCCGGGCGGGTGCTGTCCTTCGGCGACGTCGCGGCCGCCGACGTGCGGGTCGAGGGACTGGCCCTGGATCGACTGGGCCGGCCCACGTTCCGGCTCGCGCACGCTGAGGAGCAGGCGGAGGTGGCGCTGCGGCTGGTGGGGGCCCACCAGGCGCTCAACGCGGCGGCTGCTGCAGCGGCCGCGGTCGCCTGCGGCGTACCCCTCGGCGAGGCGGCCACCGCCCTCAGCGAGGTCGAGACGCTCTCCCAGTGGCGGATGGAGCTGCGCGAGCTCGACCGCGGCGTGATCGTGCTGAACGACTCCTACAACGCCAATCCCGACTCGGTCCGGGCCGCGATCGACGCGCTCGCGGCGATCGGTGCCGACGCCGACGTGCACCGCACCATCGCGGTGCTCGGCGAGATGAAGGAGCTGGGGGAGACCCACGACGAGGAGCACCGGGGCATCGGTGCCTACGCCGCCGACCACGGCGTCGACCACGTGGTCGTGGTGGGCGAGGCCGCGCGTGGCCTCCACGAGGGCGCGGGGGAGCGCTCGACGTGGCTCCCGGACAACGCCTCGGCGGTCTCCTGGCTGGCCGAGAACCTCCGCGAAGGTGACGCGGTTCTCCTCAAGGCCTCCCGTGGCGCGCGCCTCGACGAGGTGGCAGCGACGCTGAAGTAGCGTCCGGCCCATGACCGACAGCCCCTCCCGCAAGGTGCGCGTGGCCCTCGTCTTCGGGGGTCGTTCCGGCGAGCACTCGATCTCCGCGGCGACAGCGGCCGGGGTCATGAAGGCCATCGACCGCGAGAAGTACGACGTCCTCCCCGTCGGCATCACCCGCGACGGCGAGTGGGTGCTGCCCTCCGGCGACTCGGCCCGCTTCGAGCTGACCTCCGGCTCGTTGCCGGAGGTCACCGCCGAGGGCGGGCGCGAGATCGCGGGCCTGGCCGAGGCGGGGCCGGTCGACGTGGTCTTCCCGCTGCTGCACGGCCCGTACGGCGAGGACGGCACCATCCAGGGCCTCCTCGAGCTCGCGGGGCTGCCCTACGTCGGTGCCGGGGTGCTGGCCTCCGCGGTCGGGATGGACAAGGCGTACATGAAGCTCGTCTTCGCCGGGCACGGCCTGCCCGTCGCGCCGTACGTCGTGGTGAAGCCGCGGGAGTGGGAGCAGAGCCCGTCGGCGGTGGTCGACCGGGTGCAGGCCCAGCTGCGGTTCCCGGTGTTCGTGAAGCCCGCTCGCGCCGGCTCCTCGCTCGGCGTGACCCGCGTCGACGACCTGACCGGGCTGTCCGAGGCGATCGAGGAGGCCCGCGTCCACGACCCCAAGGTGCTCGTGGAGGAGGGTGTCGAGGGTCGCGAGATCGAGTGCGCGGTGCTCGGTGGCCGCGCCGGTGGGCGCCCGCGTGCGTCGGTCCCCGGCGAGATCGTCGTCGACCACGACCAGGCCGGCTTCTACGACTTCGAGTCCAAGTACCTCTCGGCCACCCATGCCCGCACCGACGCCCCGGCCGACCTGCCCGAGGAGGTCGCCGAGCGGGTGCGCGAGCTGGCCGTGGAGGCCTTCGAGGCGATCGGCGCGGAGGGGCTGTCCCGGGTGGACTGCTTCGTCACGCCGCAGGGCGAGGTGCTGCTCAACGAGATCAACACGATGCCCGGGTTCACCCCGATCTCGATGTACTCCAAGATGTGGGAGGCCTCGGGCCTGCCTTACACCGAGCTCGTGGACGAGCTCATCCAGCTCGCGCTGGAGCGTCCGACCGGGCTGCGCTGAGCTCGGCGAGGTTCATCGGCCGGCCGACAGACCATGCCTCTGGCCGATGGACCTCCGTCGTCCTGCGGCAAGGTTCATCGGCCGGCCGATGAACCTCTCAGCCGCCTCAGGCCAGCACGCGCCGCACCAGGTCGAGGGTGACCTCGCCCAGCGAGGTGCCCGACAGGGTGCAGGCGAACGGCATCACCGAGGTCTCGGTGGTGCCGGGGGTGATGGCGGTCTCCAGCACGACGAACGAGCCGTCGGGGGAGACGATGAAGTCGCAGCGCGAGACGTCGGAGAGACCCAGCACCCGGTGCGCCTCACAGGCGGTGCGGCTGAGCTTCTCGATCACCTCGTCAGGGAACGCCGGCTTCTCCAGGGAGACGAACTCGGCGGTGTAGCGCGCGGAGAAGTCGAACTCGTGGCCCTTCTCGTAGTAGACCGCCACCGGGGTCAGCGCGCGCGGGCCGTCGGCGTCCTCGACGACCACGACGCTGACGTCGACGCCGTCATGGAAGCGCTCGATGACGGCGTCCTCGCAGTAGGCGTAGGAGCGCACCAGGGCCGAGGGAAGAGCGCCCATGCCGTCGACGCCGGTGACGCCCAGCGCGCTGCCGCAGCGGGTCGGCTTGACCACGACGCGCTCGCCGAGGCGGTGCATCACGTGCTCCATCAGTGCGTTGGCCCCGATGTCGCGGAAGGTCTGGGCGGACAGGCCGACGCTCTCGGGCACCGGGATGCCCTCGCGGCGCAGCAGCTCGCGGGCGGTGGCCTTGTCCCAGGCGACGCGGCAGGCGCGGCTCCCGGAGCCGACGAAGGGCAGGCCGATGAGCTCGAGCAGCGTCTGGATCTCGCCGTCCTCGCCGAACTGTCCGTGCAGGGCGGGCACCGCCGCGACGACCTTGTCCTGCTCCAGGCGGGTCAGCAGGTTGCGGTCGAAGTCGTAGGCCTCGGCCTCGACGCCGAGCTGGCGCAGCTCGCGCACCAGGTTGCGGCCGCTGGCCAGCGAGACGTCACGCTCGTGGCTGAGCCCGCCGGCGATGACGGCGACCGGACCGGACAGCTCCTCGTGGGTGCTCATGGCAGCAGGGTCCCACAGCCCGCCGACGCTCAGCGACAGCGGCTGACCCGCTCGAGGTGCTCGGTCACCGGGTCGGCGAGCGCCGAGAGCACCTCCAGGGAGCGCTGGCCGCGCTCGTCGGGTGGGAAGACCACCGCCACCCGGGGTCGTACGCCGATGGCGGTGGCGGTCACGGGTGACTCGGCGTCCGAGAGCTCGTCGGGGTCGATGAACCAGCCGACGCCACGCACCTCGTCGCACTCCGACGTCGCCTCGAGCGTCGCCGGCTCAGGCGCCCCGCAGGTCACCAGGGCACCGTCCGCGGCCGAGGGCAGGTCGGCGAGGAACGCCTCGCAGGCGGCCCGGCCGGCGGCGTCCAGCGGCTCGGCCCCGACCGGCTCGACCGACGTCCCCGAGCACCCGGCCAGCACGATCGACGCCAGCAGCGCGACCGCGCACGCGACGACGCCCCGGCTCCGGCGGGAGACGGGGCGTCGGACGCGCGCGGCGCTCGGCGGGGGAGCGCTCAGATGTGGACGACGGGGCACGTGAGCGTGCGGGTGATGCCGTCGAGGTTCTGCACCTTCGAGACGACCAGCTTGCCCAGCTCGTCGACGTTGCGGGCCTCGGCGCGCACGATGACGTCGTAGGGGCCGGTGACGTCCTCGGCGAGGGTCACGCCCTTGACCTGCGCGATGGCAGCGGCGACCTCGGCGGCCTTGCCGACATCGGTCTGGATCAGGATGTAGGCCTGGACGACCATCGTTGTCTCCCTCTGGGTCGGTTGCGCGGCGACGCTGCCGCGGACACGTCACCCGGATGTGTCGGGCAGCAACCTACCCGCATCAGTGCCGTGGCACGACAGCGGCCGGTGTCCCCGGACGGCGCCGCGGGTGGTGGGATGGGGCCATGTCGGACGCACCCCAGGCCCGCCCCGAGGACGCCACCATCGAGGAGCTCGGCGAGTTCGAGCTGATCGACGCCCTCACCGCCGCCTTCGAGCAGGGCGAGCAGGTGCTCGTGGGCCCCGGTGACGACGCCGCCGTGCTGCGGATCCGCACCGGCCACGTCGTCGTCTCGACCGACATGCTGGTCGAGGGCCGCCACTTCCGGCGCGACTGGGTGCCGGCACGCGACGTGGGCCACCGCGCCGCGGCGCAGAACCTCTCCGACATCAACGCGATGGGCGGCCGCGCCCACAGCCTCACCGTGGGCATGGCGGTCCCGGCCGACCTGCCGGTGGCCTGGGCCACCGAGTTCGCCGAGGGCTTCGCCGAGGAGTGCCGGGCGGTCGGCGCCAGCGTGGTCGGCGGAGACCTGACCCGGGGCGACCAGCTGGTCGTCTCGGTCACCGTGCTCGGTGCGTGCACGGTCGCGCCGGTCCTCCGCAGCGGCGCGGAGCCCGGTGACGTCCTCGCGCTGGCGGGGCGGCAGGGCTGGGCCGCCGGGGGCCTGGCGGTGCTCGGCCGCGGCTTCCGCTCGCCCCGGGTGCTGGTCGAGGCCTACCGACGGCCCGCTCCGCCGTACGACGCCGGGCCGGAGGCCGCCGCGGCCGGTGCCACCTCGATGATCGACGTCTCCGACGGGCTGCTGTCCGAGGCGGGGCACCTCGCCCGGGCGTCCGGTGTCCGCATCGACGTGCGCACCGGGACCCTGGAGGTCCCCGAGCCGCTGCACGCGGTGGCCGCGGCGACCGGGTCCGACCCGCTGCGCTACGTGCTCGGCGGGGGCGACGACCACGCCCTCCTGGCGACGTTCGCCGACGCCGCGAGCGTGCCGGCGGGCTGGACCGTGATCGGCGCGGTCACCGAGGGGGAGGGCGTCACCGTGGACGGCGCCCCCTACGACGGGCCGGCCGGCTGGACGGCCTTCTGAGACCTCTGCCGTAGGTGGCGGCGGGCGACGGGGGCCGCCGGCCCGGAACAGAAGAAGACCGCCACCCCTCCAGGTGACGGTCTTCCCTGCATGCTCCGTTGGTCTGGGTGCTCCTCAGACCGGTCGGGCGGCTCGCGTCAGCGCGAGACCTTGCCGGCCTTGAGGCAACCGGTGCAGACGTTCATCCGCTTCGGGGTGCCGTTGACCACGGCACGCACGCGCTGGATGTTGGGGTCGAAGCGGCGCTTCGTGATCTTGCGCGACCACGGCCGGTTGTTGCCGAAGCCAGGCTTCTTGGCGCAGATGTCGCAGACGGCAGCCACCGTGAACTCCTGAGGATCGATGTGTTGGAACGAGTCGAGAGGGCCCGAGAGGCCGTGAGCGGCCCCGGGCAACCGCACAAGAGTATCGCCACACCCCTCGATCGCCGAATCGACGTCGGAGCGGCCCACTACCCTCGGGGCCGTGCCCGACCCGCGACACGACCAGCCGACCCCCACGATGCCCGACGGCGTCGAGGTGCTGCCCCGGGGGGTGAGCCTCGAGGGCGTGCTGCGGTTCACCGAGGTCGCGGCCCGCGCGCTCGAGGCCGCGCGGGAGGAGGTCGACGCGCTCAACGTCTACCCCGTGCCCGACGGTGACACCGGCACCAACATGTACCTCACCATCGCCGCCGCCCGCGACGCCGTGGAGACCGCGGTCGCGCAGGCCGGGGGGCCGGCGCAGTGCGGGGTCGGCCCGGGCCTGGAGGCGCTGGGGCGCGGGGCACTGCTCGGCGCCCGCGGCAACTCCGGCGTCATCCTCAGCGAGATGCTGCGCGCCCTGGCGCGGCGGCTCGCGGAGGCCGGTCCCGACGACCGTGCCGCCGCGGTGATGGCCGAGGGGATGCGGCTGGCCGCCGATGCCGCGTACGCCGCTGTCGGCACGCCCGTCGAGGGCACCATGCTCACCGTGGCCAGGGCAGCGGCCGAGGCCGCCGGCGAGGCCGTGGTCGACCCGGCCGCACGCACCCGCGACGTGCTCACCGCAGCGGCCGCGGCCGCCCGCGAGGCGCTGGCCGCGACGCCTCAGCAGCTGCAGGTGCTCGCGGACGCCGGGGTGGTCGACGCGGGAGGTCGGGGCTTCAGCGTCGTCCTCGACGCCGCCGAGACCGCCCTCACCGGCCGGGTGCCGCCGCAGGTGCGCACGCGCCTGGGCAGCCACCAGATCCCGGTGCCCGTGCTGCCCGCCGGGACCACCGGCGCGGGCGCCGACCCCGAGCAGACCGGCGGCGACCTGAGCGAGGACGGGCCGTCGTACGAGGTGATGTACCTCCTCGACGCGCCCGCCGACCGGGTGCCGGCGCTGCGCGAGACGCTGGCCGGCCTGGGCGACAGCCTGGTGGTCGTCGGGGACGAGCCGCTGTGGAACGTCCACGTCCACGTCGACGACGTGGGCGCAGCGATCGAGGCCGGCATCGAGGCCGGCCGCCCGCACCGCATCCGCGTGACCCACTTCGCCGAGCAGGTGGCCGAGCAGCGGGCCGCCGCGGCGCCGCGCTCGGGCCGGGCCGTCGTCACCGTCGCCGCCGGCCCCGGCCTGGCCGCGCTCTTCACCGAGGCGGGTGCCGTGGTGGTCGAGGGCGGTCCGGGTCGCCGCCCCTCCACCGGCGAGCTGTTGGAGGCCATCACCGGCTGCGGCGCCCAGGAGGTCGTGGTCCTGCCCAACGACCCCGACTCGGTGCGCGTGGCGCAGGTCGCCGCGCACACCGCCCAGCAGGACCTCGGCGTGCGGGTCGTGGTCGTGCCCACCTCGGCGCAGGTGCAGGGCCTGGCCGCCCTGGCCGTGCACGAGCCGGGCCGGGCCTTCGACGCCGACGTGGTGGAGATGACCGCCACCGCCCGGCACGCCCGCCACGGCGCCGTGACCATCGCCGCCCGCACCGCCATGACGATGGCCGGGCCCTGCGAGCCCGGTGACGTGCTCGGCGTCGTCGAGGGCGACTTCGCGGTGGTGGGCAGCGACCTCGACGAGGTCGCCGCCCAGGTGGCCGACAGGCTGCTCGGCGGTGGCGGGGAGCTGGTCACCGTCGTCTCCGGCGCGGAGGACCCCGACGGCGCGCTCGCGCACCGCCTGGCCGCCTGGGTCGAGGAGCACCGTCCGCACGTCGACGTGATGGTCTACGACGGGGGACAGGAGCGCTACCCGCTGCTCCTCGCCGTCGAGTAGCAGCCCCAGCCAGTCGCCCACCCAGCAGCCCACCCAGTAGCCCACCCAGCAGCCCAGCCCCGGACAAGGAGACCAGTCGTGATCACCGTGGACTCGCCGGTGCAGACCGTGCTGGGCGATGCCAAGAAGAAGACCGTCGACGCCGTCGTCGAGGGCCTCGGTCTGCGCACGGTGGGCGACCTGTTGCGCCACTTCCCCCGCAAGTACGTCAAGACCGGCGAGCTCTCCGAGGTCGACGCCCTGCACGAGGGGGAGATGCTGGTCGTGGTGGGCCGCGTCGGCGAGAGCCGGCGCCGCACCTACACCGACCGGCGCACCAACCGTCGCGCGTTCCGCGTCGAGGCGGTCCTCGAGACCGACGGTCCGCCGCTGTCGATGACCTTCTTCGCCAAGTCCGAGCACATCGCGTCCTGGCACGAGCGACGCCTCACCGCGGGTCGACGCGGGATCTTCCAGGGCAAGGTCGGGCGGTTCCGCGACACCTGGCAGCTCACCAACCCGCAGATGGTGCTCATGGGCACCCCCGGCGAGGACGCCGCCCAGCTCGCCCTGGAGACCCTCGGCGACCTCTACCCGATCTACCCCCTCACCGCGAACGTCGAGTCCTGGGACCTCCAGCGCGCGATCTCCTTCGCCCTCTCCGTCGTCGACGACCTCCCCGAGCTGCTCCCCGGCGGGCTGCGCGAGCGCGAGGGACTGCTCGACGTGCGGCAGGCGCTCGAGTGGGTGCACCACCCCGAGGACCGCGGCCAGGTCACCCGGGCCCTGCAGCGGTTCCGCTTCGAGGAGGCGCTGACCACCCAGCTGGTGCTCGCGCGCCGTCGCCGGGCGCTGCACGCGCAGGGCGCCCGACCGCGCACCGGGGGCGGGGGACTGCTGGCGGCCTTCGACGAGCGGCTGCCCTTCGAGCTGACCGGCGGTCAGCAGCAGGTGGGCGCGGAGATCGAGGCCGACCTGGCCCGCCCGCACCCGATGAACCGGCTGCTCCAGGGCGAGGTCGGCTCGGGCAAGACGCTCGTGGCGCTGCGCGCGATGCTGCGCGTGGTCGACTCCGGTGGCCAGGCCGCGCTCCTGGCGCCCACCGAGGTCCTTGCCCAGCAGCACCACCGCTCGCTCAGCGCCATGCTCGGCGACCTCGCGGGCGGTGGGATGCTCGGCGGGCACCCGGAGGCGACCACCCTGGAGCTGCTGACCGGGTCGATGACCAGGGCGCAGCGCACCGAGCCGCTGCTGCGGCTCGCCTCCGGCGAGGCGGGCCTGGTCGTCGGCACCCACGCCCTGCTCGAGGACGTCGTCCAGTTCGCCGACCTCGGCCTGGTCGTGGTCGACGAGCAGCACCGCTTCGGCGTCGAGCAGCGGGCGGCGCTGACGGACAAGGCGGGCACCCCGCCGCACGTCCTGGTGATGACCGCGACGCCGATCCCGCGCACGGTCGCGATGACCGTCTTCGGCGACCTGGAGACCTCCACGCTCTCCGAGCTCCCGGCCGGCCGCGCACCCATCCAGACGACCGTGGTCCCGCTCGCGGACGCCCCGCACTGGATCGAGCGGGTCTGGCAGCGCGCCCGCGAGGAGGTGGAGAAGGGCCATCAGGTCTACGTCGTCTGCCCGCGCATCTCCGGCGACGTCACCGAGCAGGGGGAGGGCGACGCCCCCGCCGTCGAGGGGGAGACGCGGCCGCAGCGTCCGCTGGCCGCTGTCGAGGAGGTCGCCGCCGAGCTGGCCGAGGGCCCGCTCGCCGGGCTGCGCGTCGGGCTCCTGCACGGGGGGCTGCCGGCGGAGGAGAAGGATCGCACCATGCGCGCCTTCGCCGCCGGTGAGCTCGACGTGCTGGTCTCCACCACCGTCATCGAGGTCGGCGTCGACGTCGCCAACGCCACGACCATGGTGCTGCTCGACGCCGACCGGTTCGGTGTCTCCCAGCTCCACCAGCTCCGCGGCCGGGTCGGCCGAGGCGGCCTGCCCGGCCTCTGCCTGCTCGTGAGCCACGCCGAGGTCGGCAGTCCCGCTCGGGAGCGGCTCGACGCGGTCGCCTCGACCACCGACGGCTTCGAGCTCAGTCGCGTCGACCTCGAGCAGCGGCGCGAGGGCGACGTGCTCGGCGCCTCCCAGTCCGGCTTCACCTCCAGCCTGCGCGACCTGCGGGTCCTGCGCGACGAGAAGACGATCCTGCACGCCCGCGAGGTCTCCTCACGGATCCTGGACGAGGACCCCGACCTCGACTCGCTGCCGTTGGTCCGTGACCTCGTGCTCGACCTCGAGGAGTCGGTGCGCGCGGAGTTCGCCACCCGCTCCTGATCGGGACCCGGCGGCTGCGCCCCTAGGGTGTGGACCATGACGCGGATCATCGGCGGCAGTGCGGGAGGACGACGCCTCGAGACGCCGAAGGGGGACGCCACCAGGCCGACGAGCGACCGGGTCCGCGAGGCGCTCTTCTCCGCGGTGGAGTCCTGGTGCGGCACCCTCTCCGGGCTCCGCGTCCTCGACCTGTACGCCGGCTCCGGGGCGCTCGGCTTGGAGGCGTGCAGCCGCGGCGCGTCCCACGCGCTGCTGGTCGAGAAGGACCGACGCACGGCCGCGGTGATCTCCACGAACGCCCGGACCCTGGGCCTGAGCGGCGCCCGGGTGGTGACCGGGGCGGTCCGCACGGTGCTCTCGGCCGCCCCTGAGCAGCCCTACGACCTCGTGCTGGCCGACCCGCCGTACCCCCTGGACGACGACGAAATCGAGGCCGACCTGGCCGCCCTCGTCGAGCACCGGTGGCTGGCACCGGACGCCCTGGTCGTGGTGGAGCGCGGCCGGCGCAGTCCCGAGCCCGCGTGGCCGGTCGGGTTCACCGGGCAGCGCCGCCGCAAGTACGGTGAGACGACCCTGTGGTCGGCCGAGTGGCCCGGCCCGTCAGCCCAGCCGGAGGAGTAGCGCGTGCGCCGAGCCGTCTGCCCGGGGTCCTTCGACCCGGTCACCAACGGACACCTCGACATCGTGGGGCGGGCCGCCTCCCTCTTCGACGAGGTCGTCGTCGCGGTCGGTGTCAACAAGTCCAAGTCGAGCAGCCGACTGTTCTCCTCCGACGAGCGGATGGACATGCTGCGCCGGGCCTGCGCGCCGTGGGCCAACGTCCGGGTGGAGGGCTTCACCGGGCTGCTCACCGACTTCTGCGTCGAGCACGACATCCAGGCCATCGTGAAGGGCCTGCGGGCGGTCAGCGACTTCGACTACGAGCTGCAGATGGCGCAGATGAACGCCTCGCTCACCGACGTCGAGACCGTGTTCGTCCCCACGAGCCCCGAGTGGTCCTTCCTGGCCAGCAGCCTGGTCAAGGAGGTGGCGACCTACGGCGGCGACGTGTCGACCCTGGTCCCCGACTTCGTCCACGAGCGTCTGGCTGAGAGGATCGCCGAGAACGCCGCACGCAACGCCGCGCGGGGCTGACCGCACCACGGTCCCCGGGGGAGCCAGCTCCACCGCTGACCTGCCCCGACGTCGTTTTGTCGCCCACCCGCACGACGGTTACGCTTCTACGCGATCTGTTGTGCCCGGACCCGGAAGTGATCACCTGACCAGCCTGGACCCGAGAGCGCCGCTCGTGCTCGACACCCGCGAGCTCGGCCGCCGCCCGGGGTCCCAGCGTGAGGTGTCACGGACGGTGCCGGCCCCAGCGGATCTGGGCATCGACGTCCTCCGTGTCCCCGAGGGCTCGCCGGTCGAGATGGACCTGCGGCTCGAGGCGGTCATGGAGGGAGTGCTGGTGACGGGCACGGCGCGAGCCGCGCTCGAGGGTGAGTGCGCACGGTGCCTGGAGCCCATCGACGACGACGTCGAGGTGCGGTTCCAGGAGCTGTACGTCTACGCCGAGCACCAGACCTCCCACGACGAGGACGACGAGGTCAGCAGGCTGCAGGACGACCTGGTCGACCTGGAGCCGCAGCTGAGGGACGCGGTGGTGCTGGAGCTGCCGTTCCAGCCCATGTGTGAGCCGGACTGCCCCGGTCTGTGCCCCGAGTGCGGGGCGCGACTGGCCGAGGACCCGGACCACGCGCACGAGGCACCGATCGACCCCCGGTGGGCCGGTCTCGCGGGCCTCCAGCAGGACCAGCAGGACCCAGACCAGCAGTAGTCGGCCCCGCCAGCGCAGGGTCGGCCAGCAGAGCCCGACAAGCAGAGCTGGGCCGGACCTCCCGGCCCCGGTACAAGGAGAGAACAGTGGCTGTCCCGAAGCGGAAGATGTCGCGCAGCAACACCCGGCACCGTCGTTCGGCCTGGAAGACCAGCGCCCCGACCCTGGTGACCTGCGCGAACCCCGCGTGTGGTGCCAAGCACCTCCCGCACCGCGCGTGCGGCGAGTGCGGCCAGTACGGCGCCCGGTCCGACCGTCGTCAGGTCCTCTGAGCGGCCCTGCTGCCCTGACCGGCACCATCGACGACTACAGCGGGCTGCGCTCGGCGCTCGGGGACCCGGAGCTGGACCCCGAGCTGCTCGAGCGCGCCCTCACGCATCGGTCCTACGCCTACGAGAACGGCGGCCTGCCGACCAACGAGCGCCTGGAGTTCCTGGGTGACTCGGTGCTCGGCGTCGTCGTGACCGAGACGCTCTACCGCACCCACCCCGACCTCTCCGAGGGACGGCTGGCCAAGCTGCGGGCCGCGGTGGTCAACGCGCGCGCTCTCGCCGAGGTCGGCCGCAGCATCGGGCTGGGTGAGCACGTCAAGCTCGGCCGCGGCGAGGAGGCCACGGGCGGGCGCAACAAGGCCTCGATCCTCTCCGACACCGTCGAGGCGGTCATCGGGGCGGTGCACCTCTCCGGCGGAGGCATGCAGACCTCCGCCGAGGTGGTCCACCGGCTCTTCGACCCCCTCATCGAGGCCGCCTCGGCCATGGGCGCCGGGCTGGACTGGAAGACCTCCCTGCAGGAGCTCTCCGCCGAGCACGGTCTCGGCGTCCCGGAGTACGTCATCGAGGACTCCGGGCCCGACCACATGAAGACCTTCACCGCCAAGGTCCGCGTCGGCGAGCAGCTCTACGGCAACGGCAGCGGCCGGTCGAAGAAGGAGGCCGAGCAGGCTGCCGCCGAGACCGCGTACGGCGAGATCGTCGGCCAGCTCGGCACCACCTCCGGCGACACCGCGAGCGCCGCCGGCAGCGACTGAGCCGCGGTGCCCGAGCTCCCCGAGGTCGAGGTCGTCCGCGCCGGCCTCGAGCGCCACGTGGTCGGCGCCCGCGTCGTCGCCGTCGACGTCCTCCACGAACGCCCCGTACGCCGGGACCCGCGCGGTCCCGAGGGCTTCGCGCTCGCGCTGGCCGGCCGGACGATCACCGGCGCCAGCCGCCGCGGCAAGTACCTCTGGCTGCCCCTCGACGACGGCGACGCGCTGCTGTGCCACCTCGGGATGAGCGGCCAGATGCTGGTCCAGCCGGCCGACGCCGAGCCCGAGAAGCACCTGCGCGTGCGTCTGCGCCTCGACGGCGCCGCCGAGGGTCGGCACCTGCACTTCGTGGACCAGCGGATGTTCGGCGGGCTGATGGTCTCGACGGGGGGAGCGGTGCTGCCCCCCGAGATCGCCCACATCGGCCGGGACCCGCTCGACCCGCTCTTCGACCTCGACGATGTGGTGGCCCGGGTGCGTCGTCGCGGCTCTGCGATCAAGCGGCAGCTGCTCGACCAGGACCTCGTCTCGGGCATCGGCAACATCTACGCCGACGAGGCGCTGTGGCGGGCGCGCATCCACGGGGAGCGGCCCGGCGACCGCCTCACCCGGGCCCAGGTCGTCGAGCTGCTCGGCCACGCGCGCGACGTGATGCTCGACGCGCTGGCCCAGGGCGGCACGTCCTTCGACGCGCTCTACGTCAACGTCAACGGGGAGTCGGGCTACTTCGACCGCTCGTTGCACGCCTACGGCCGCGAGGGGGAGCCCTGCGACCGGTGCGGGCGGGCAGTACGGCGCGTGGCGTTCATGAACCGATCGTCGTACTTCTGCCCGGGCTGCCAGCCGGTGCCTCGGGCCACCCGGCGTTCCCCTCGTTGAGAGGGTCGGGGCTGAGCACTAGCACACCGGTCCAGCCGCGTGCTGCGCGGGTTTGACCGGACGCCTGTCCAGTGCGATTCTGATAGACGGCCCGGATCACGGGTCGTCCCCTCCCACCTCCTCCGGAAGGTCCTCCTCATGGCCAAGGCGCTGATCGGCTACCTGAACAGCGACCTGCGGGATCCCCGTCTCGCCGCGGACAACGCGCGACTGCGCAACCGCGTCAGCGAGCTCGAGGCCCTCGTGACGAAGCTCTCCGCCGAGAACGACCGGCTCGTGGCCGCCCAGGCCGCCGACCTGATCGCCCCGCTGGAGCCTCGCCAGGAGATGCAGCCCGCCTGAACGCCGCGCCCCTCGGGGCGTGACCGCGACGCCACGCACGGCGCCGCACCCGCGACGGCGTACGCCGCTTCGTGCTCATCGGTGTCGACCTGGTCGCTGCGGCCCCGACCGACCCCCAGCACGTCAACGTCGGGGGCGGCGAGCTGATCGTCGTCGACGTCACCGACCCGACCGACCCTGCGATCACGGCCCGTGCGGAGGGACTCACCAGCACCCACGCCGTCGCCTGCGTCGACGGTGCTCGGTGCCGCTACGCCTGCTCCGCCGGAAACTCCGGCAGTGGCACCTTCTCCGTCTTCGACCTGCGCGACCTCGACGCCCCCGTCGAGCTGGACGGGGATCGACGTACCGAGGGCCTGCAGGCGTTCCCCTCGCCCACGGCGGGGCACAAGTGGAACTTCGACGCCGCGGGCGTCGGCACCCACACCGGCTTCGACGGCGCGTCGATGTGGTCGACGAGGAAGCCGGGCCGCCCGCGCCTGCTCGGCACCACCGGGGCAGCCGGCGCCGGTGAGGACCCTGCCCTCGAGGGGTGGAACGACTTCATCCTGCACAACTCCTTCCGCCCCCACGCCAAGCGCTTCAAGCCGAACCGCAAACCCTCACTCAAGCGCGGCAACGTCCTGCTCGTCACCGAAGAGGACTACGAGCAGACCGACTGCAGCCTGGCCGGTTTCTTCCAGACCTGGTGGGTCAAGCGGCTGAACGGCAAGCCGGGGAGCATCGTGCCGCTGGACAAGGTCGAGCTCTCCGACCTCGGCACCTACCCGCTGCCCGTCGGTGCGTTCTGCTCCAGCCACTGGTTCGACTACCGCCCCGGCGGCCTCGTGGCCGTGGGCTTCTACGGCGGCGGCACCCAGATCCTCGACGTCAGCGACCCGCGCGAGACCACCTCCCACGCCAGCGCGGTGTGGGGTGCCTCGGAGGTCTGGGACGCCATGTGGGTCCCGGTCTACAAGAACGGCAAGCAGACCCAGCGCCGCACCAGCATCGTCTACGCCATCGACCTGCTGCGTGGTCTCGACGTGTACGCCGTGGACGTCACCGGCCACGGTGCCGGCTCGTCGATGCGGCTGGCCTCCTCGGTCGCGGTGCCGCAGCGATTGGGTGGCAGCGCCACGCCACTGGCACTGGTCGGTGCGGCCGTGGTGATGGTGCTCGGCGTCGGTCGCCTGCGGCGCCGTCCGACCCCCGCCTGAGCATGTCCGTGAGACCCGCCGACCCGGCGTATCAATACGCCGGCTCGACGCGGGATGGGTCGATGTGCAGCCAGGCGTGGCCCATGACCCACCGAGAAACTCGGAGGCGCCACGGAGTCGCGCGGACTAGCCTCCCGACCTCGTGAGGACCACCCCGGGCGTCGTACGTCGAGCAGCGGGCCGGGTCGGCGAGATCGCTGCTCCGGCCCGGCTGGGCACCGACTTCCGGTGGCTGCTGTCCTCGGTGTGGACCGGCAACCTCGGTGACGGGCTGGCCATCGCGGCGGGCCCGCTGCTGGTGGCCCAGCAGACCGACTCGCCGTTCCTGATCGCGCTGGCGGCGACCCTGCAGTGGCTGCCCAAGCTGCTCTTCGCGCTGCCCGCGGGCGTGGTCACCGACCGGCTCGACCGGCGGTTGCTGGTCATCGGTGTCGACGTGGTCCGGGTCGCGGTCCTCGGGCTGCTGGTCGCGAGCATCGTCACGGGCACCGTGTCGATCGGCGTGGTGCTGGTGGCGCTGTTCCTCCTCGGGACGGCGGAGACCTTCGCCGACAACGCCTCCGGGACGTTGCTCCCGATGCTGGTGCACCGCGACGACCTCGCGGTCGGCAACGCGCGCATACAGACCGGCTTCATCACCGTCAACCAGCTGGCCGGTCCGCCCCTGGGGGCCGCGCTGTTCGCGGCCGGCACCACGCTGCCCTTCGTCGCGCAGGGTGTGCTGCTCCTCGCCGCGGTCGCCACGATCGCGCGGGTCCGGCTGCCGGCCCACGGCCGCGACGAGGCTGCGGGCACGCGCGTCCTCCACGAGGTGGTCGAGGGCTTCCGGTGGGTCGCCCACCACGCCGCGGTCCGCACCCTGGTGCTGACCCTGATGATCTTCAACCTCACCTTCGGTGCCGCCTGGTCGGTGCTCGTCCTCTACGCCACCGAGCGGCTGGGCCTGCACGCGGTCGGGTTCGGGCTGATCACCACCGTGGGAGCCGTGGGCGGGCTGATCGGCACGGCGTCGTACGGCTGGATCACCCGGCGCGTGAGCCTCGGCGACCTGATGCGCATCGGCCTGGTCGTGGAGACCCTCACGCACCTGGGGCTGGCGCTGACCACCGAGCCCGCGGTGGCCCTGGCGATCTTCTTCGTCTTCGGGGCGCACGCCTTCATCTGGGGCACCACCTCGATCACCGTCCAGCAGCGGGCGGTGCCCACGCGCCTGCAGGGCCGGGTGTCCAGCGTCAACCTCGTCGGCTGCTTCGGTGGCCTGGTCCTCGGCGGCCTGCTGGGGGGTGCGCTGGCGCAGACGTACGGCGTCACCGCACCGTTCTGGTTCGCCTTCGGCGGGTCCGCGGTCTTCCTGGTGCTGCTGTGGGGCCAGCTCTCCCACATCGCCCACGCCGACGAGCAGCCCCAGGACCAGGCCCCGGCGGGAGTAGGGTGAGCGCGCCGAGCGCCCCCTGAGGGTCCGGCGCCCGACCAGCAGCCGCCCACCCACCCACCAGCCAGTCCACGGGGAAGGTCCCGCGTTGTACCTGAAGAGCCTGACCCTCAAGGGGTTCAAGTCCTTCGCGTCCTCCACGACGCTGCAGCTCGAGCCGGGCATCACCTGCATCGTCGGGCCCAACGGCTCGGGCAAGTCCAACGTCGTCGACGCCCTGGCCTGGGTGATGGGCGAGGCGAGCGCCAAGAGCCTGCGCGGCGGCAAGATGGACGACGTCATCTTCGCCGGCACCTCCGGCCGCCCGCCCCTGGGCCGGGCCGAGGTCCTGCTCACCATCGACAACACCGATGGCGCGCTGCCCATCGAGTACGCCGAGGTGACGATCAGTCGCACGATGTTCCGCTCCGGCGGCTCGGAGTACGCCATCAACTCCCAACCTTGCCGGTTGCTGGACGTGCAGGAGCTGCTCAGTGACTCCGGCATCGGGCGCGAGATGCACGTCATCGTCGGGCAGGGGCAGCTCGACACGATCCTGCACGCCACGCCGGAGGACCGCCGCGGCTTCATCGAGGAGGCCGCGGGCGTCCTCAAGCACCGCAAGCGCAAGGAGAAGGCGCTGCGCAAGCTCGACGCGTGCGAGGGCAACCTCACGCGTCTGAACGACCTGCTCACCGAGATCCGCCGCCAGCTCAAGCCGCTGGGCCGCCAGGCCGAGGTGGCCCGGCGCGCCGCGACGGTCCAGGCCGACGTGCGCGACGCCCGGGCCCGCCTGCTCGCCGACGACCTGGTCACTGCGCGACTCGCGCTGGAGCAGGAGATGGCCGACGAGTCGGTCCTCTTGGCCCGCCGGGAGGAGGTCGAGGCTGCCATCGCCGCGGCCCGGGAGAGCGAGGCCGCCCTGGAGGCGGCGCTGCGTGAGGACCTGCCGGCGCTGTCGGCGGCCCAGGACACCTGGTACTCCCTCTCCGGCCTGCGCGAGCGTCTGCGCGGCACCCAGTCGCTGGCCGCCGAGCGCATCCGCAACGCCGCTGGGAGCAACGTCGTCGAGACGGCCAGCGGTCGCGACCCCGAGGCACTGGAGGCCGAGGCCGACCGGGTCGCCGAGCAGGAGCAGCAGATCGCCGCCGAGGTCGACGCCCACCGCGCCGCCCTCGACGCCGCGGTCACCGCCCGCAAGGCGGCCGAGGACTCAGCGGCCGAGGAGGAGCGCCGCATCTCCGGCCTGCAGCGCGCCGCCGCCGACCGGCGCGAGGGCCTGGCCCGGCTGCACGGACAGGTCAACGCGCTGAAGTCGCGCGCGGCCGGCGCTGACGAGGAGGTCGAGCGGCTGCGTCAGGCGCGCGAGGACGCCCTCGCCCGCGCCGAGAAGGCACAGCTTGCCTTCACCACCCTGGAGACGAAGGTCGCCGGCCTCGACGCCGGCGAGGAGGGTCTCGACGCCGAGCACGAGCAGGCCGCCGCCGCCCTCGACGAGGTCGAGGAGCGGCTGGCCGAGGTCCGCGACCGGGCCCAGCAGGCCGACCGCGACCGGCACAGCCTCACCGCCCGCAAGGACGCCCTGGAGCTGGGCCTGACCCGCAAGGACGGTGCCGGGGCACTGCTCGCCGCCGCCGACGAGGTCGACGGGATCCTCGGCTCGCTGGTCGCCCTGCTCACCGTCCAGCACGGGCACGAGGCCGCGGTGGCCGCTGCACTGGGCGCGGCCGCCGACGCGGTCGCCGTGCGCGACGTCGCCGCCGCGCTCGCGGCGCTGGGCCACCTCGAGGGCCACGAGCTCGGTCGGGCCGCCCTGCTGCTGGCCGACGGCCCGACCCCGCCCGGCACGGTGGAGCGGCCGGCCCTGCCCGAGGGGGCGACCTGGGCCCTCGACGTCATCGACTGCCCCGGTGAGCTGCGTGCGGGCCTCGCGACCCTCCTGGACCGTGTCGCGCTGGTCGCGGACCTCGCGGCCGCCCGGTCCCTGGTCGAGGCCGAGCCGTCGCTCACCGCCGTCACTGCGACCGGCGACGTGCTCGGCGCGCGGTACGCCGCCGGCGGGTCCGGTCAGCAGCAGAGCCTGCTGGAGATCCAGGCGGCCGTCGAGGAGGCCGAGGCGGCTCTCGCCGAGGCGGTCGCCACCGGGGAGCGGGCCGCTTTCGAGACCAGCCGGCTGGAGGCCGAGCGGCACGAGGCGACCAAGCGCGTGGACGTGGCGCTGGCGCGCCTGCACGAGTCCGACGCCACCCTCGCCGCCGTCGCCGAGGAGCTCGGGCAGCACGGGTCCCAGGCCCGGGCCGCGCGGGGCGAGGCCGAGCGGCTCGAGCAGGCCATCGCGAAGGCCGAAGAGGCACGGGTCCAGGCGGTCGCCGGGCTCGCGGAGCTCGAGGAGCGGTTGGCCGCGGCCGAGGAGACCCCCGAGGAGGAGCCGGACCCCGGCGTACGCGAGGAGCTCGCGGAGCGTGCCCGCGACGCCCGGCAGGCCGAGATGGACGCCCGGCTGGCGCTGCGCACGTCCGAGGAGCGGGCCAGGGCGCTGCACGGTCGCGCCGACGGGCTGCGCCGCAGCGCCGCGAAGGAGCGCGAGCAGCGCGCCCAGGCCGCGGCCCGCCGGGAGCGGGTCCTGCGGGAGGGGCGTGCCGCCGAGGCGGTCTCCGCGGCGGTCGGCTTCGTGCTGCATCGCCTGGAGACCTCGATCCAGCAGGCGGCCGACGCCCGCGCCGAGGTCGAGGAGGCCCGGCGAGGCCGCGAGGAGCAGCTGCGGACCGTGCGCGGCCAGCTGCGGGACCTGGCCAAGGAGCACGAGGAGCTCGTCTCCTCGGTGCACCGCGACGAGGTCGCCCGCACCCAGCAGCGGATGCGCATCGAGCAGCTGGAGAACCGCACCCTGGAGGAGCTGGGCCTCGAGCCCGACGCACTGGTCGCCGACTACGGACCCGACCAGCTGGTGCCGGTGCAGGGCGATCAGGACGGCGCCACCACCGAGGGTGAGGGGGAGGACGACGCGGCCCCAGAGGCGGTCCCCTTCGTCCGTGACGAGCAGGTCAAGCGGCTCAAGGCCGCCGAGCGTGCCCTCTCGATGCTCGGCAAGGTCAACCCGTTGGCGCTCGAGGAGTTCTCCGCGCTCGAGGAGCGCCACCAGTTCCTCTCCGAGCAGCTCGACGACCTGCGGCGCACCCGCAAGGACCTCCTCGAGATCGTCAAGGACGTCGACGACCGCGTCGAGCAGGTCTTCCGCGAGGCCTACGCCGACGTCGAGAAGGCCTTCGACGCCACCTTCGCCCGGCTCTTCCCGGGCGGTGAGGGGCGCCTGGTCCTCACCGACCCCTCCGACATGCTCACCACGGGCGTCGAGGTCGAGGCGCGTCCTCCCGGCAAGAAGGTCAAGCGGCTCTCGCTGCTCTCCGGCGGCGAGCGGTCCCTGGTCGCCGTGGCGTTCCTCGTCGCGCTCTTCAAGGCCCGTCCCAGTCCGTTCTACATCCTCGACGAGGTGGAGGCGGCGCTCGACGACACCAACCTCGGGCGTCTGCTGGAGATCTACGAGGAGCTGCGCGAGAACTCCCAGCTGCTCGTCATCACCCACCAGAAGCGCACCATGGAGGTCGGCGACGCCCTCTACGGCGTCACGATGCGCGGCGACGGGGTCTCCGCGGTCATCAGCCAGCGCCTGCGCGACACCGAGCCGGCCTGACCGGGCCGACCAGCCCGGACCACCCACGAGCACGAGAGGCGCCGTCCCATGCCCCGTCCCCGCCCCACCCGTGACGAGTACGTCGCCTGGCGCACCGTGACCACCCGTTGGCGTGACGACGACGCCTACGGCCACCTCAACAACGCGACGTACTACGAGCTCTTCGACACCGCGGTGAACGCCCACCTCTACGAGGCGACCGGCGTCGACGTGCGCAAGCTCCCGCAGATTGGCGTGGTGGCGGAGACCTCGTGCCAGTACTTCCGCGAGATCGGGTTCCCCGAGCCCATCGAGATGGGCATGGTCTGCGACCGTCTCGGCACCTCCTCGGCGATCTACCGGATCGGCCTCTTCCAGGGGGACGGTGACGAGGCGGCCGCGGAGGGGCGCTTCGTGCACGTGTACGTCGACAACACCGACCCCGCCCGCCCCGTGACCCCGATGCCGGACGTGATCCGCGCCGCAGTCGCCCCGCTCGTGCGCGGGGAGGAGCCGTCCTGACCGGACCTGTGGCACGGTGGCCGGTGTGCTGACCATCCTCATCGCCATGCTCGGGATCGTGGTGATCGCCGGCCTCGTGCTGTTCTACGTGGCCTTCCCGCACCGGGGCGAGACGCCGACGAACGGTGAGTGGCTCGGGTCCGCGATGACCCGGGCCGCCGACCGTCTGCCCACCCTCGACGAGACCGACGGCGACGCCGCCGTCCGGCCGCGCCCGGAGCCGGACCCCCGCACCTGACCGGCACCTGACCCGCACCTGACCCGCACGTGAACCGTGCCTGCCCGGTGCTCGGCCGGGGATCGCCGCCCGGGAGGACCCGCCGGTTCCTGACGGTCCCCGGGCCGGTGGTTGGATGGCGCCCATGGACTCCGTCGCCCTGCTGATCCTGCTCGTCGCCCTGGCCGGCGTCGCCCTCGTGGCGGTCGTCGTCGGGCTCGTGGTCACCGGACGGCGCAAGCCGGCGCCCCGAGGCCCCGACCGAGCTGAGTGCGCCGCCGGCGACGCTGGAGCCGGAGGTCGAGCCCGGGGTCGAGGAGCCGGCGGCGCCGGTGCTCGAGCGGCCGGAGGGCACCGCCTCGCGGCTCGTGCGGCTGCGCCAGCGCCTGGCCGGGTCCCAGGGCACGCTGGGCCGCGGCCTGCTCGCCCTGCTCTCGCGGGACCGTCTCGACGAGGACACGTGGGAGTCCATCGAGGACACCCTGCTCACCGCCGACATCGGCGTGGCGCCCACCCAGGAGCTGGTGGAGCGCCTCCGCACCCGGCTGCGCGTCGAGGGGGAGGGCGATCCCCGCACGGTCCTGCGCGAGGAGCTCGTCGCGCTGGTCGACCCCGACCTCGACCGTCGCCTCCAGGTCAGCGGCGAGGACGGGACCCCCGGCGTCGTGCTGGTCGTGGGTGTCAACGGCGCCGGCAAGACCACCACGGTGGGCAAGATCGCGCGCATCCTCGTCGCCGAGGACCGCAGCGTCGTCCTCGGTGCTGCTGACACCTTCCGCGCTGCGGCGGTCGAGCAGCTGGCCACCTGGGGCGAGCGGGTCGGCGTCGACGTCGTCCGGGGCGAGGAGGGGGCCGACCCCGCCAGCGTCGCCTTCCGAGCCGTCCAGAGCGGTACCGAGCGCGGCGTGGACACCGTCCTGGTGGACACGGCCGGCCGCCTGCAGAACAAGCAGGGCCTGATGGACGAGCTGGGCAAGGTCAAGCGGGTCATCGAGAAGCAGGCGCCGGTCACCGAGGTGCTGCTCGTCCTCGACGCGACCACCGGCCAGAACGGCCTGATCCAGGCCCGCGTCTTCTCCGAGGCCGTCGCGGTCACCGGCATCGTGCTCACCAAGCTCGACGGGTCGGCCAAGGGCGGCATCGTCGTGCAGGTCCAGCGCGAGCTCGGCGTGCCCGTCAAGCTCGTCGGCCTGGGGGAGGGGCCCGACGACCTCGCGCCCTTCGACGCCGGCGCCTTCGTGGACGCGCTGCTCGGCTGAGCCGCGCTTCCACCGCGGCGGTGGGCGCAAACCTCCCGCCCGCTGCCGTCATGCAGATGTAACACAGCGGGCGCACCTGTTGCGTGACCGAAACAACGCGCGCGGAGCGAGGAAACCTCCGGCCTGTTTGGTCGAGTCACGAATGGGGCGGACCCCCTCCCGACAGTGCTGTCGTGCAGCCCTGGGTGCCGTTCCCCCCGTACAGATTCCCCTGGAGGTTTTGTGGACGGCTACTCCGCCTTCATGCTGGTGGCGACAGCCTGGGTCCTGATGATGACCGCACCTGCTCTGGCCCTCTTCTACGGAGGCATGAGCCGGTCGAAGTCAGTGCTCAACATGATGATGATGTCCTACGTGTCGGTCGCCGTGGTCGGCATCGTCTACGTGCTGTGGGGCTGGTCGATGTCGTTCTCGACCGGCATGGCCGGCGGGTTCTTCGCCGACCCGTTCGAGCTGTTCTTCCTCGACGGCCTCGGGGGTGGCGACTACGTCGCCGTCGCCTTCCAGATGACCTTCGCGGTCATCACCGCGGCCCTGATCTCGGGTGCCGTGGCCGACCGCGTCAAGCTCTCGTCGTGGGTCGTCTTCCTTCCGCTGTGGGTCACCTTCAGCTACTTCCCGATCGCCCACATGGTGTGGGGCGGCGGCTTCATCGGTGAGAACTTCCCGGCCCAGGACTACGCGGGCGGCACGGTCGTCCACATCAACGCCGGTGTCGCCGGCCTGGTCCTCGCGCTGATCATCGGTCGCCGCATCGGCTTCGGCAAGGAGCCGATGAAGCCGCACAACCTGCCGCTCACCATGATCGGTGCCGGTCTGCTGTGGTTCGGCTGGTACGGCTTCAACGTCGGCTCGATCGTCTTCTCCGGTTCCACCGAGGAGGAGATCGTCGCGCAGTTCATCGAGGAGACCGGTGTCACCTTCCTGAACACCACCATCGCCACGATGGCCGCGATCATCGGCTGGCTGGTCGTCGAGCGCCTGCTCCACGGCAAGGCCACCTCGCTGGGTGCCGCGTCCGGCATCGTGGCCGGTCTGGTCGCGATCACCCCGGCCTGTGGTGCGGTCGACCTCGAGGGCGCCATCGCCATCGGTGCGATCTCCGGTGCGCTCTGCGCCTGGGCCGTGGGCCTGAAGTTCAAGCTGAACTTCGACGACTCGCTCGACGTCGTCGGCGTGCACCTCGTCGGCGGCATCGTCGGCACCGTGCTGATCGGCTTCTTCTCCTCGGCCAACGCGCCGGGTGGTGTGGACGGCCTGTTCTACGGCGGCGGCGTGGACTCGCTCGTCGACCAGGTGATGGCCGCCCTGATCGCCATCGTGTGGTCCGGTGTCATGACCGCGATCATCGCGCTGGCCATCAAGTACACGATCGGGTGGCGCGTGACCGACGAGGCCGAGGTCGAGGGCATCGACTCCGACCAGCACGGTGAGGGCGCCTACGACCTGCACACCAGCCTGTCCGGTGGTGGCTCCAGCCTGCTCGCGACCAAGACGGAGGCCTGAGAATGAAGCTCGTGACCGCGGTCATCAAGCCGCACAAGTGGGAGGACGTCCGCGAGGCCCTCGAGACCTTCGGCGTCACCGGCATGACCGTCTCGGAGGTCTCCGGGTACGGCCGCCAGAAGGGTCACACCGAGGTCTACCGCGGTGCGGAGTACGACATCGCGCTGGTCCCGAAGATCCGGATCGAGATCGTGGTCGAGGACGACGACGCCGAGGACGTGGTCGGCATCATCGTCAAGACCGCGCAGACCGGTCGGATCGGTGACGGCAAGGTCTGGCTCAGCACCGTCGAGAGCGTGGTCCGCGTGCGGACCGGCGACCGCGACGCTGCGGCCCTGTGAGGCACGGGTCCCTGACCCACGGGCTCTCGAGGGGCCTGAGCAGCACCTGATGACGAGCGGCCCGGCTCTCCCGTCTGGGGGAGTCGGGCCGTTCGCATCCACCGGCGGGGCGGGAGGACGGCACCCGGCCGGTTCCGGCATGATCGTGGGGGCCCACCCCCGCACAGCAGCAGAGATGAGGCAGGCGATGAAGCTCGTGACCGCGGTCATCAAGCCGCACAAGTGGGAGGACGTCCGTGCCGCCCTCGAGGCAGCAGGGGTCTCCGGCATGACCGTCTCGGAGGTCTCCGGCTACGGGCGCCAGAAGGGTCACACCGAGGTCTACCGCGGTGCGGAGTACGACATCGCGCTGGTGCCCAAGATCCGGGTCGAGATCGTCGTGGCCGACGAGGACACCGACACGGTCGTGGAGGCCATCACTCGCAGCGCAGCCACCGGCCGGATCGGTGACGGCAAGGTCTGGGTCAGCCCGGTCGAGACCGTCGTGCGCGTGCGCACCGGCGACAAGGACAGTGCTGCACTGTGACCGCCGAGGACCGTGCCCAGCGCACGGTCGATGCTGACGCTCTGTGCGCGAAGGCCTACGAGTCCGCCGGCGGCGGTGACGTCGGGTGCGCGCTGATCGCCGTGGGCGGCTACGGCCGTGCCGAGCTCGCGCCCCACTCCGACCTCGACGTCGTGCTGGTGCACGACGAGGGCGTCGACCCCGGTGAGGTCGCCTCCCAGGTCTGGTACCCGCTGTGGGACTCGGGACAGACGATCGACCACAGCGTGCGACGGCTCGACGAGATGGTCGCCGCGGCCGACGCCGACCTCAAGGTCGCCCTGGGGCTCGTCGACATCCGGCACCTCGCCGGCGACCCCAACCTCACCCTGCGCCTGCGCACCACCATGCTGGCGCACTGGCGCCAGCAGGCTCGCGAACGGCTCCCGGCGCTGCAGAAGCTCGTGCGGGCACGCCACGAGCTGATGGGGGAGCTGGCGCACCGCTCGGTGCCCGACCTGAAGGAGTCCGAGGGCGGGTTGCGCGACGCCACGGTCCTCAAGGCACTGACCGCCACCTGGCTGGTGGACGTGCCGCACATCGAGCTCGAGCAGAGCCGCCAGGCGCTGCTCGACGTGCGCGACCTCGTCCAGGGCGCCGCGGGCCGCTCGACGGACCGGATCAACCCCGAGATGTGGAGCGAGCTGGCCACCGGACTCGGTCTCCCCGACGCCCGCAGCGCCCAGGTCCACGTCCGCACCCTGGGGCGCCGCATCACCCACCTGTCCCGCCTGACCTGGCGCCGGGTCGACGACTACCTCAAGCGCCCGGTGTCCGCACGCACCGCCCGTCGACCCCAGCTCACCCCGGTCGCGCCAGGGGTGGCGCTGTCGCGCAACGAGATCGTGCTCGACGCCAAGGCCCGCCCGTCCGAGGACCCCGTCCTGCTCCTGCGGGCAGCGGCCGCCGCCAGCGAGCTCGACGTCGTGCTCGCACCCCCGACGGCCGCCCGCCTGGCCCGCGACACCCCGCCGATGCCCGAGCCGTGGCCCGCCGAGGCCCGCCAGCAGCTGGTGCGGATGCTGGCCGGCAAGGGCCTGCTGCACGTGTGGGAGACCCTCGAGGAGACCGGTGCGGTCAACCG
Source organism: Nocardioides sp. REDSEA-S30_B4 (assembly GCF_001627265.1). NCBI lineage: Bacteria > Bacillati > Actinomycetota > Actinomycetes > Propionibacteriales > Nocardioidaceae > Nocardioides > Nocardioides sp. REDSEA-S30_B4. The sequence goes on from NZ_LUPI01000022.1 coordinate 50,278, forward strand.
GCTGCTCCCGGAGTGGGAGCGCATCCGGCTGCTGCCGCACGCCTCGGCGATCCACCGCTTCACCGTCGACCGCCACGTGGTGGAGACCTGCCTGGAGGCGGCCTCCCTGATCCGCCACGTCAGCCGCCCCGACGTGCTCATGGTCGCGGCGCTGCTGCACGACATCGGCAAGGGGAGCCTGACCGAGCACAGCGTGGCCGGCGAGCCGCTGGCCCGTGAGATCGCCGCTCGGATGGGCTTCGAGCCCTCCGCCGTCGAGCTGATCGCGCGGCTGGTGCGGTGGCACCTGCTGCTCTCGGAGACCGCGACGACCCGCGACCCCGACGACCCGGCGACGGTGGACCGCGTGGCCAGCCGCATCGGCACCACCGAGGCGCTCTCGCTGCTCACGACCCTCACCGAGGCCGACGCCAAGGCCGCCTCCGCCCAGGCGTGGTCGGCCTGGCGCTCGGGCCTGGTGCGCGACCTCGCCCGCCGGGTCCGGGCAGCCCTCGACAGCGGCACCAGCCTGCCGCCGGTGCTCATGGAGGAGGTCGAGATCCCCCGCGAGGTGCGCAACGGCGAGATCTCCGTCCACGTGCAGCACACCGAGGACGGCTCCCGGGTGACGGTGATCGCCCCCGACCGCGTGGGGCTGCTCGCGGACTTCGCCGGGATGTTCGCGCTGCAGCGCATCGCCGTACGCGCCGCCCGGATCTGGGCGCAGGACAGCTACGGCGTCTCGATCTGGGAGGTCGCCGACCCGCAGCTCGACGCCGGCTTCGTCAAGGACAAGTACGACGCGATCGTCGAGGGCCGGGTCGACCCCGCCCAGCGGCTGCGGCCCGCCGACGCGACCGAGCTCGCGCCCATCGTGGAGGTCCGCGCCGACGCCTCGGACCAGGCCACCGTGCTGGAGGTCCGTGCCGCGGACCGTCCCGGCGTGGTCTACCTCGTCTGCGCAGCCCTCGCCCACCTCGACGTGGCGGTGCGCTCGGCGCACGTCGACACGCTGGGCCCGCAGGCGGTGGACGTGTTCTACCTGCAGGAGGCGGGGGCCGGTGTGCTGTCGGAGACACGGGCCGCCGACGCGGCGCACGCGGTCAGGGCGGCGCTGTCGGGTCAGGGTGTCGACCAGGGGCGCGCGCCGGGTCGTTAGGCTGGGCGGGTGTTCGCCACCCTCTCCGATCGCCTCGCCGACACCTTCAAGAACCTCCGGGGGAAGGGCCGTCTCTCCGAGGCCGACATCGATGCCACCGCGCGCGAGATCCGTATCGCGCTGCTCGAGGCCGACGTCGCCCTCCCGGTGGTCAAGGAGTTCGTCGGCGCGGTCAAGGAGCGTGCGCGCGGCGAGGAGGTCAGCGGTGCGCTGAACCCGGCGCAGCAGATCGTCAAGATCGTCAACGAGGAGCTCGTCAACATCCTCGGTGGCGAGACGCGCCGGCTGCGCTACGCCAAGAACGGCCCCACCGTCATCATGCTCGCCGGCCTCCAGGGCGCCGGCAAGACCACGCTCGCGGCCAAGCTCGCGCTGTGGCTCAAGGAGCAGGGCAAGACCCCGATGCTGGTCGCCTGCGACCTCCAGCGCCCCAACGCGGTCAACCAGCTGCAGGTCAACGGTGAGCGCGTCGGCGTCCCGGTCTTCGCCCCCGAGCCCGGCAACGGGACCGGTGACCCGGTCGGGGTCGCCCAGGCGTCGATCGAGGAGGCCAAGCGCAAGCTCCACGACGTGGTCATCGTCGACACCGCCGGTCGACTCGGCGTCGACGCCGAGCTGATGCAGCAGGCCGCCGACATCCGCGACGCGGTGCAGCCCGACGAGGTGCTCTTCGTCGTCGACGCCATGATCGGCCAGGACGCCGTGACCACGGCCCAGGCCTTCCTCGAGGGTGTCGGGTACGACGCCGTCGTGCTCACCAAGCTCGACGGCGACGCCCGCGGTGGTGCCGCGCTGTCGATCGCCTCCATCACCGGCAAGCCGGTCATGTTCGCCTCCAACGGCGAGAAGCTCACCGACTTCGACCTCTTCCACCCCGACCGGATGGCCTCGCGCATCCTCGACATGGGTGACGTGCTCACCCTGATCGAGCAGGCGGAGAAGACCTTCGACGCCGAGCAGGCGATGAAGGCCGCCGAGAAGCTCTCCGGTCGCGGCGGTGAGTTCACCCTGGTCGACTTCCTCGAGCAGATGCAGCAGGTCCGCAAGCTCGGCTCGATGTCGAAGATCATGGGGATGCTGCCCGGGATGGGGCAGTTCCGCGACCAGCTCGAGAACTTCGACGACCGCGAGATCGACCGCATCCAGGCGATCATCTACTCGATGACGCCGGCCGAGCGCATCAACCCCAAGATCATCGACGGGTCCCGCCGCCAGCGCATCGCCAAGGGATGCGGGCGCACCGTGACCGACGTCAACCAGCTCGTCGACCGCTTCTTCGAGGCCCGCAAGATGATGACCCAGCTCGCCAAGGGCGGCGGGATGCCCGGCATGCCGGGGATGCCCGGGATGCCCGGGATGCCCGGGATGGGCGGCGGCAAGGGCCGCAAGCCCAAGCAGCAGCAGAAGAAGGGCAAGGGCGGCAAGCGCGTCTCCGGCAACCCCGCCAAGGCGGCCCAGGCCGAGAAGGCGGCGAAGGAGAAGGCCGCCTCCGCCGGTGGCAACCCCTTCGGGATGCCGGGCGGCGACGAGGTCGACTACGAGAAGGCCGCCGCCGAGCTGAACCTCCCGAAGGACTTCTCGAAGTTCCTGAAGTGAGGTCGGTCCTGGTCGTCGACGCCGCCAACGTGGTCGGCGCGCGACCCGATGGCTGGTGGAAGGACCGCGCCGGGGCGGCGCGCCGGCTGCACGAGCAGCTCCTGACCGCCGACGTGCCCGGCGACGAGCTCGTGCTCGTCCTCGAGGGTGCCGCCAAGGGCGGGGTGAAGGCCGGGCGGGACGCCCACGTGCGGACCGTGCACGCGCCCAAGGACGGCGACGCGACCATCCTTGCCGAGGCGCGTCGGGCTGCGGAGAAGGGGCGATCGGTCACGGTGGTCACCGCCGACCGGGCGCTGGCCGCCAACGTCACCGGTGCCGGGGCCCGGGTCGTCGGCCCGTCGTGGCTGCTGGACCGCCTCTGAGCTGGCTGAACCGCGTACGGTGCGGGCCATGACTGCGCTGAAGTTCTCCGGTCCGGTGCTGGGCGAGCAGGGCGAGGAGGTCCGCGACCTGTACGTCGTCGACGGACGGATCACCTTCGAGCCGCAGCCCGGGGCCGAGACGGCCGGCCGAGGCTGGATCGTCCCCGGCCTCGTCGACGCCCACAACCACCTCGGCCTCGAGGACGGTGGGGCGGTGAGTGAGGAGGACACGCTCGCGCAGGCGTTGGCCGATCGCGACACCGGGGCCCTGCTGCTGCGCGACTGCGGCTCGCCCGCCGACACCCGCTGGGTCCAGGAGCGCGAGGACCTGCCGCGCCTGATCCGCGCCGGGCGGCACATCGCGCGCACGAAGCGCTATATCCGCAACTACGCGCACGAGGTCGAGCCGGCCGACCTGCCGGCGTACGTCGTCCAGGAGGCGCGGCGCGGTGACGGCTGGGTCAAGCTCGTGGGGGACTGGATCTCCCGCGACGCTGGTGACCTGGCGCCGTCGTTCCCGACCGAGGCGTTCGCCGCGGCCATCGAGGCCGCGCACGCCGAGGGCGCCAAGGTGACCGCGCACTGCTTCGGTCGCGACGTGCTGCAGGGCCTGCTCGACGCGGGCATCGACTGCCTGGAGCACGGCACCGGGCTCTCGATCGACCAGGTCGAGCAGATGGCGACGCAGGGCGTCGCGCTGGTGCCGACGGTGCTGCAGACCGACAAGTTCCCGGTCTTCGCCGACCAGGGGCGCGAGAAGTTCCCGGCGTACGCCGACACCATGGAGACCCTGCATGCCCGGCGTCGTGAGGCGTTGATGGCGGCCCACGAGGCGGGTGTGGCCCTCTACGTCGGCTCCGACGGGGGCGGGACCGGGCGTCACGGCTACCTGTGGGAGGAGGTCCGGGCGATGCACGAGATGGGCATGCCCGCCCCCGACGTGGTGGCCGCGGCGTCCTGGCGTGCGCGGGAGTGGCTGGGCTTCTCCGGCCTCGAGGAGGGGGCGGAGGCCGACTTCGTCGTGCTGGACCGCGACCCGCGCGCCGACCTGTCGGTGCTCGCCGAGCCCGAGCGCGTGGTGCTGCGGGGGAGCGTCGTCGCAGCCCGGTAGCCACGCGGCCTGACCGACGGCGGATCCGACGACGGAGCCGATTTCTGAGCCGATTTCTGGTCCTGAGGGGGCCGTGGCATCATTTCGGGCTGAGTCCTGCCCGGTGGGAACCCTCTCACTCCCGCCCGTGGCAGAGCCCGCGAGGCACGCGTGCCCGGTCCCCACCTGGTTCCCGTGCGCCTCACCACCTTCCACCATCGAGGAGACACCACAACCGTGGCCGTCAAGATCCGTTTGAAGCGCCTGGGCAAGATCCGGGTGCCGCAGTACCGCATCGTCGTCGTCGACTCCCGCAAGAAGCGCGACGGCAAGGTAATCGAGGAGATCGGCAAGTACCACCCCAAGGAGGACCCGTCGTACATCGACGTCGTCTCCGAGCGGGCGCAGTACTGGCTCGGCGTGGGCGCGCAGCCCTCGGACGCCGTGGCCGCCATCCTCAAGATCACCGGCGACTGGCAGAAGTTCAAGGGCCTCCCGGGCGAGGAGGGCACCCTGAAGGTCAAGCCCGCCAAGCGCGACAAGCTCGAGATCTTCAACGAGGCCCTCAAGGAGGCTGACGGCGACGCCGCCGCGGCCACCACCAAGAAGGCCAGCAAGAAGGCCGAGAAGACCGAGGAGCCCAAGGCCGAGGAGACCCCGGCTGAGGAGCCCAAGGCCGAGGAGACCGCCGAGGCGCCCGCCGCCGAGGCCGGCGACGACAAGGCCGAGGCCTGAGCGCCATGCTCGCCGAGGCGCTCGAGCACCTGGTGCGCGGCATCGTCGACAACCCCGACGAGGTCAGCGTCCGCGACAAGCAGCTGCGACGCGGCTCGGTCCTCGAGGTCCGGGTCCACCCCGACGACCTCGGCAAGGTGATCGGCCGCGGTGGCCGCACCGCGAGCGCGTTCCGCACCGTGGTGAGCGCGCTGGCCGGCAAGGGCGGTGCGCGCGTCGACTTCGTCGACGTCGACCGTCGGCGCTGACCGGCAGCCTGTAGTTCCGCGCACCGACCCGCCAGAGGATCTCTGGCGGGTCGGTGCACATTTCAGAGCACACGAGCCGGAGAAGCGGTTCGCCGACGGAGCGCGGCTGCGCACCGAGGCACCCCGTGGGTCGGCGGGCGTCCCCGGCCACCTGACGGTGGCCCGGACGCGCTGGCACCAGGGCGTGCTGCTGGTCGCCTTCGAGGAGGCGGCCGACCGCAACGTCGCCGAGACCCTCCGTGGCACGGTGCTGCACGTGACCCTCGGCGCGGAGGACACCCCCGAGGACCCCGACGAGTTCTACGACCACCAGCTGGTCGGGCTCGCGGTCCACGACCTCGAGGGCGTGGTGATCGGCGAGGTCACCGGGCTGGTCCACGGCGGTGCGCAGGACCTGCTCGCGGTCCGGGCCACCGACGGCCGCGCCACGCTGGTGCCCTTCGTCGCGGCCCTCGTGCCCGAGGTCGACCTCGACGGGGGCCGGGTCGTGGTCGCCGACCGGCCCGGTCTCGTGGCGCCGCTGCCCGACGAGGACTGAGCGCGCCGTGCGCCTGGACTACCTCACGATCTTCCCCGACTACCTCGACGCGCTGCGGCTCTCGTTGCCCGGCAAGGCGGTCGAGAAGGGCCTCCTCGAGCTGCACGTCCACGACCTGCGCTCGTGGACCCACGACCGGCACCGGACCGTCGACGACACGCCGTACGGCGGTGGCGCCGGCATGGTCCTCAAGCCCGAGCCGTTCGGCGAGGCGCTCGACGAGCTCGCGGTCGACGGCGCGACCGTCGTGGTGCCGACCCCCGCCGGGCGACGGTTCACCCAGCCGCTGGCGCGCGAGCTCGCGACCAGGGAGCGCCTGGTCTTCCTGTGCGGGCGCTACGAGGGCATCGACCAGCGGGTGCTCGACCACGTGGCGACCCGCGCCGAGCTCGTCGAGCTCTCGCTGGGCGACTACGTCCTCAACGGCGGGGAGGTCGCGGCGCTGGCGATGACCGAGGCGGTCGTGCGGCTGCTGCCCGGCTTCATGGGCAACGCCGCCTCGCTGGTCGAGGAGTCCCACGAGTCCGGGCTCCTCGAGCACCCCGTCTACACCAAGCCCGCGTCCTGGCGCGGGCACGAGGTCCCGCCGGTGCTCATGTCGGGCAACCACGGCGCCATCTCGGCATGGCGCCACGAGCAGGCGCTGTCCCGGACCGCGGAGCGTCGCCCGGACCTGCTGCCCCCGACCGCGGTCGGGGCGGACTGGACGATCGAGCCCGCCGTCCCTGCCGACGCCGGTGAGCTGTGGACGCTGCAGCGCGCCTGCTGGGTCACCGAGGCCGTCGTGAACGACGAGCTGCGCATCCCCGCGCTCCACGAGGAGCTCGACGACGTCGTGGCCGGGCTGGGGGAGTGGCGCACCTGGGTGGTGCGGGTCGCCGGGCGCCTGGTCGGGTCGGTGCGGGCGCGGACCGAGGTCACCGAGCGGGGCGAGGTGTGGGAGATCGGACGGCTGATGGTCGCCCCGGACCTGCGCGGTCGCGGCCTCGGCCGGGTCCTGCTCGAGCACGCCGAGCGCGCCGCGCCCGGGTCGGCGACGGCGTACCGGCTGGTGACGGGGGCCGGGGGCGAGGCGAACCTGCGTCGGTACAAGCGGGCCGGCTACCGCGTCGTCGAGGTGCTCGACGGCCCGGCCGGCCCCGCGGTGCTGGTCAAGCGGATTTCTGCCCGCTGACGGCGCTGTGGCACACTCGGTGGCTGGCCAGAGTCGGCCGAAGGGTCGCTCCGAGGATCGCACGGAGGACCTGCGCCGGGCCCCTGCCACAGGGGGAGCCCCGCGCCGCCGGCCACGACGACCTGGTCCACACCTGAACACACACCTTCCGTACCGCGGCTGACCTGTGGCACTCGCGAGGAGAACCATGAGCAACGTGATCGCCGATCTCGGCACCGCCATCAAGCGCGACGACGTCCCCGACTTCCGCGCCGGCGACAGCATCAAGGTCCACGTCAAGGTCGTCGAGGGCAACCGCTCGCGCGTCCAGGTCTTCCAGGGCGTCGTCATCCGCGTCCAGGGCGCGGGCATCGGCCGCACCTTCACCGTCCGCAAGGTCTCCTTCGGCGTCGGCGTGGAGCGCACCTTCCCGCTGCACTCCCCGATCTTCGAGAAGATCGAGGTCGTCACCCGCGGTGACGTGCGTCGCGCCAAGCTCTACTACCTGCGCAACCTGCGCGGCAAGGCTGCCAAGATCAAGGAGCGCCGCGAGGCCTGAGCAGCACCACGCGATCACGGGAGGGTCGCTGCCAGGGCCACGAGCCCCGGTCCTTAGACTTCCCGCGTGACCACCGACGACGAGCCCACGACCGCGAGGTCCGTGGGCTCGTCGCGTTCCCGGGGTCTTCCCCTGTGGGCCGAGACCCTGGTGCTGCTCGCCTCAGCGGTCGTGCTGGCCCTGCTCATCAAGACCGTGCTGGTGCAGGCCTTCTACATCCCGTCGGTCTCGATGGAGCCCGGGCTGCAGGAGGACGACCGCATCCTGGTCGAGAAGTGGTCCGGCTGGTTCGGTGGGGAGCCGGAGCGCGGCGACATCATCGTCTTCGAGGACCCGGGCGGCTGGCTGATCGCCGGCGAGGTGAGCGAGCCGGGCAACCCGGTCAGCTCCCTGATGGGGCGGATCGGGCTGCTGCCGACCGGGGGACACCTCGTCAAGCGCGTCATCGGGGTGCCCGGTGACGTCATCGAGTGCTGCGACTCCGAGGGGCGTCTCACCGTCAACGGCGTCGCCCTCGACGAGGACGCCTACGTCCTGGAGGACAAGGCCGTCCGCGGCTGTCGCGGCCCGATGACGGGCAACTGCGACTGGAGCGCCGGTCCGGTCCCGGAGGGCACCGTCTTCGTGATGGGCGACAACCGAGGCAACTCTGCCGACTCGACCGTCCACATGTGCCTGGACGGTGAGACCGAGTGCGTGCCGGGCGACGAGTTCGTGCCCATGGACCTCATCACCGGGCGGCTGTGGCTGCGGGTGTGGCCGTTCTCCTCCTTCGGCGGCGTGGGCGGCACCGACGCCTTCGACGACGTGCCTGACCGCTCCGACGACGCCCCTGAGGCGTCCTAGCGGGTCCGGGACAGCTCGTGTCCGTCCTGCCCCGCGGAGCCACGGTCCGGCGAGACGCCGGTCCCTACGGCTACGAGCGCGCCCTGCGGCGCCACGGCGTGACGCACGTGGCCGGCGTCGACGAGGCCGGTCGCGGTGCCTGCGCGGGACCCCTGGTCGCGGGCGCGTGCATCCTGCCGCCCGGTCGCTCCGGCATCGTCCCCGGTCTGGCCGACTCCAAGCTGCTCGCCGCGGCCGCCCGGGAGCGCTGCTACGACCAGGTCGTCAAGCGGGCGCTCGCCTGGTCGGTGGTGGTCGTCTCGCACGAGGAGTGCGACCGGCTCGGCATGCACGTCGCCAACGTGGAGGCGCTGCGCCGGGCGGTGGCGCTGCTGCCGGTGGCCCCGGAGTACGTCCTCACCGACGGGTTCCCCGTGGACGGGCTCGGCGTCCCGGGCCTGGCCGTGTGGAAGGGCGACCGCGTGGCCGCGTGCATCTCGGCCGCGTCGGTCATCGCCAAGGTCACCCGCGACCGCCTGATGGACGACCTGGACGGTCAGTGGCCGGCGTACGACTTCAAGACGCACAAGGGCTACATCACCGAGACCCACACCGCCGCCCTGGCCGAGCACGGGCCGTCGCCCGTGCACCGGATGCGGTTCGTCAACGTGCGACGTGCCGCGGGATTGGAGTCCTGAGTCGACCTCGGCGGCTAGGGTTCGGGTCGTGAGCGCCGAGGACCTCGAGAAGTACGAGACCGAGCAGGAGCTGAACCTCTACCGCGAGTACCGCGACGTCGTCGGGATCTTCAAGTACGTCGTGGAGACCGACCGCCGCTTCTACCTGTGCAACCAGGTCGACGTGAAGGCGCGCACCGAGCAGGGCGACGTCTTCTTCGAGGTCTCGATGAGCGACGCGTGGGTCTGGGACATGTACCGCCCCGCCCGCTTCGCCAAGAACGTGAAGGTGCTGACCTTCAAGGACGTCAACGTCGAGGAGCTCCAGGCCTCCGACTTCGAGCCGCCCCAGTCCTGATCCGCCTCCCGTCGGCCGCGCCGACGACCGGCTGAGGGTGCGAACGGGTCGACCGTCTAGTCCACCTGGGCCATATTGCGTCACGAACCCCCACTTCCGACGTCCCCCTTCCGTACTGTGAGGGGCGGGAGAGACCGTCTCGGGTTTCGAAGTCGAGGTAGAGCATGGTGACCTGGCGCCCGGCGCGGAGGGAGCGCGGTGCCGCGGCAGTCGAGTTCGCACTCGTCGTGCCGCTGCTGCTCACCCTTGTCTTCGGCATCATCAGCTACGGCTACCTACTCAGCTTTCGCCAGTCCTTGAGTCAAGCGGCAGCCGAGGGGGCGCGTGCCGCCGCCGTGGCGCCGGCAACGTCGAATCGCCAGGCGATCGCCTTCGCGGCGGTGGGCTCGACACTCGACGCGACGTGCGCGGACGACGCCGACTTCTTGACGTGCTCGACCGCGAGTCCGCCGGGCTGTCGTTGTCTGGAGGTGAGCGTGCGCTGGGACTACGCCGCCGACCCGAGCAAGCCCAAGTTCGTGTTCGGGTTTGCCCTCCCTGAGACCTTGACGTACACCTCGACGGTCCAGGTGAACCAGGTGGATGCCCCGTGACGGCCGTGTTCCAGGCGCTGACGCGGGCAGTGCGCCGCCGTGCCGCGACCCGAGACGAGGCCGGTGCCGTTGCGGTGATGGCTGCGGCCTTGGCCCTAGTGCTGCTGGTGAGCGCGGCGTTCGCGGTGGACCTCGGTCGCCAGCGCGTGGTCCGGGCCGACATGCAGGCCCTGGCCGATGTGGTCGCGTTGGATGCGGCCCGGGTCCTCGACGGTCGACCGGCCAGTCGGGTCCTGGCCCCGCTGCCGACGGACGGCCTGCCGTCGCTCAGTGCGGCGGTCTCCGCGTCCGTGGCGCGCAACGGAAGCTCGTTAGGGGAGATCGTGCGCGTCACTCCGACGCTGGTCTTCCTGACCTCGGACGGAAACGGTGCGATCGTGCCCGAGCGGGTCGGCGGCGCGCTCAAGCCGGTTCCTCCCGGTGCGGTGCCTGACGCTGTGCTGATCGAGGCCGTCGGTTCGATCGACTTCGGGTTCGCGCGGGTCATCGGGGTCGAGTCCGGCAGCGCCCGGCGAACCGCGATCGCTGACGCCCAGCCGGTGGCTTGCCTGGCAGTCGGCTCGTACGCTGCTGGCCTGGACACAGGCCAGTCCGTCCTGCTCAATGCGTTGCTCGGACGACTCCTGGGGTCGTCGGTCAACCTCAGCGCTGCCGGCTACCAGGGTCTGGCTGCCAGCGAGATCACGCTGCTCGAACTGATCGACGGCCTGCCGCTGGTGAATGTCGACACCCTGACGGTCGCCGACGCCGACCAGGTCCTCGCGACCGAGTTGAGCGTCGCGACGATCCTCGATGCCGCTGTCACCGCTCTGTCGACCTCGGACGACGAGGTCTCGGCGTCCGTACTCGCCGACCTTCGCGCGCTGGTCGCGAAGATCGGCGTGGCGGTCGACCTCGGACTTCTCGACGATCTGACGCTGGGAACGTTGTTGGGGATCACCCAAGGTGGACAGACGGCGCTGACCACCTCCGTCAACGTCCTGGACCTCGTGGTGGCCGCGGTGGAGGTCGCCAACGGGCAGTACGCCATCGATGTGCCCGATCTGGCGGTGAGCACCGGAGCACTGCCGGGTGGCCTGGGTGCCCTGTCGCCGGCGGTCGATGTCACCGGCACCGTGGGGGTCCTGCCGCGGCCCCGTCGGGGGTGCGGCCCGCGGGGCCTCAGGGTCAGGACCGCCGGTGTGGACGTGAACCTAGGGGTCGCCACGAGTGTGAACGCGGGGGCCGTGGGCGGCCTGCTGGGCTCCAACCCCCTGGCCAACCTTCGCATCGACCCGGTGCGCGTCGACGTCGGCGTGAGCGCTGCGGAGTCCATTGCCACCCTGGTGGACATCAAGTGCGGCACAGCGGCGGGTCCGGCCGAAGCAGAGGGTATCGACGTGTCGGTGGCGTCGTCGTTGGCAGCCGCCACCGTGGGCTTGGCCCCAGTTCGGGTTCGGACTGACGTCCTGAGCATTCTCCCCGGAGCGCCCGCGGCCAGTCTGGACCTCTCGGTGTCGCTCGCCGGGCCGGTCCAGACGATGCAGCCGCCCTGGACTCCGGTTCAGCAGTTCCGCACCCCACCGCAGTCGTACGGGGACGCGTTGCGCTTCGGTTCCGGCGACCTCGTGAGCGGGCTGGTGCCCAGTAGCCTCGCCCTGCGGGTCAACGGCAGCGTTTCCGTCGCGGGCTACCCCGCGATTGCGATCACCGACGGTGCGGTGGATCTCGCTGGATTCGGGTTCCTCGCGCGCGAGGTCCTCGAACCCCTTCTGTCGGCGATCCTCACAGAGGTGACAGGTCGACTGCTGCCCGTGCTGGTCACGGCAGTTGTGAATCCCGCGCTTCAACTGGTCAATTGGCTTGTCGGAGACATCCTGGGACCGACGCTCGGCCTCACGGTGGCGGGCGCGGACGTCTTCCCCCTGCCGCGGCCATCCTGCAACTCGGTGGCGCTGCGCGGCTGAGCGTTCCGAGGTGACCGCGGTGCCGCCGCCAGCTCGGCCGAGATGATCACGCCTGGCCTTCCCTCGCTCCTGCCTCGAAGGCCCTCGAGGCACCGGGCGAGGGACAGATCTCAGCATGGATGACTGGACCGGGGACCTCAGAACGGGCTGGATCGAAATCCTCAGCCGCCCAGCACAGAGGCCGATAGGCGACGCGGGGTCTTCGGGCTGCGGGAGGTGCCGGACCGTGCAGGACCTGACCGTGTCGCGCTCACGACGCGCTTCGGAGGAGGGTGCAGTCGCCGTCGAGGCCGCCCTCGTCATCGCTGCTCTCCTGGTCCCGTTGCTCCTCGGAGTGGTCACCTGGGGCGACTACTTCTTCCGCGCCCAGCGGGTGGACACCCTGGCGCCGGGCGTCCCGGTGGGGGGTGTTGCCGGCGAGTTCACGTGCCAAGGGCTGAAAGACCGTGTGGCGAGCACTGTCGTGGACGTCGTCGGCGACCTCGACGCGAGTTTGGTCGGTATCGAAGTCAGCGACGTGACCGTGAGCGTGGTCGAGGTGCTGCCCGACGTGGGTGTCGTGGTCGACATCCACATCGAGACTCCACTCGTCGGGGGCCTGGCCTCCCTCATCCCCCTGCCGGGCGGCGGGTCGATCGTGACGGACTTCAGCCAGCGTCTCGAGGACGTGACCGTCACCGACGCGGTGTGCACATGAGCGCCCGGTCCCTCCCGCGCCGAGAGCGGAAGAACGAGCACGGCGCCATCGCGGTGCTGACGGCGCTGGTCAGTGTCGTCCTGCTGGTGGTCGCCGGCCTTGCCGTCGACATCGGCAACACCTGGGCACGTCGAGGACAGCTGCAGGTGCAGGCCGACCGAGCGGCGACGTACGCCGCCGCCTTCCTGCCCGCCGACAGCGCTGCTGACCAGCTGGAGCTGGCCAAGGGTGTCGCCTACTACTTCGCTTGCCACACGGTGTTGGGTCAACGGCAGCTCGACGCCTCGATCCCGGCGTGTCCCGCGGACGCCTCGTCCGTGACCTTGGACGCCTACGCCGACCGGCTGCTCGACGACGGGATGGTCACTTTCCCCGCCCGAAACCAGGTGAAGGTCGTGACGCCGTGGGCCCGCGTGGAGTTCGGGTTCGGTCAGGTGGCGGGCGCCGACGGCACGACCCAGCGGAAGTCTGCCACCGCGAGGGTGACCTCACCGGGAATGCTGGCGCCGATGGCTCTCTCGCTGGACTGCTTGCTCGACGTCGGCGCCAACGTCCTGGGGGGGGCAGGAGTGCCGTTCGGCTACATCTCCACCACCCACCAGGGCGGCGGCACCGTCTCGGCCACCACCACCTGGCCCTCTGCGATGAGCTACGCCGACGATCCCCGGCTCAATGGGATCGCTCCGGGCCGGATCCCCCAACAGCTCCTGGGCACCACGCCGACGGTCCAGGTGAGCGGCAGTCAGTGGCCGACGCTGGGCTCCCACCAGCGCTACGTCGTGGTCTTCCGCCAAGGCGAGGGACCCACTGCCGTGACCCAGGAGGTCACTGGGGCTCTCGTGCTCGACGGCGGTAACAACCGACGCCGGGCCGGCCATATCCCTGTGCCGGTTCCCGCGGCGGTGGCTGCGACCACCGGGAGCTGGCAGGTCAAGGTGGTGGTCGAGAACCTCACCACTCTTGGTGCTCCGGTCAGCCGTACCTACTCCTCAGACACCTCGACCTTCGACGTCGACGCGCTGGTGACACCGACAGCTGTCTCCTGCGGACGTCTGCTCAAGTCACCTCGCGGTGGGACCCAGGCCAACATCAACTTCGTGCAGAACCTGCAGGAGGGCATCGACCACTTGCTCAACCAGCATCCGAGCCTGGTCTCCCGGGGGACCAGCCTGAACAACCTCTCGCTCAGCCAGCTCACCACGCTCCTCGACCTCACCGAGTGCGCTGGGACCGACGTGAAAGACACCAATGGGGTCCAGCCGGGCCAGACGCCGAGCTGTGTGGTCACGAACATGAGCAACGCCTACGAAGCAGGCTTCACGCCCGGCATGATCGGCAGCGACGGACGGCTGGCCTGTACAAGCGATCATCCCTGCCGGCCCGGGAAGTCCTTCACGTTCAACGGGGTTGCTCTCAACAACGACCTCTTCACCGACTTCGTCGAGAACACCTCGCTGCTGACCTCAGACACGTTCTTCAACCTCGACACTTACCTCGGCACGGGGCTCCCGGTGGTCACCCCGGAGTCCAACCTCTCCCGAGACCTCTACAACTCCCACCGCTTCATGTGGGTGGCGGTCGTCTCCACGGCGGGGGCGGTGTCGGCTGTACAGGCCCGGGACTATCCCATCGTCACGTTCCGTCCGATCTTCATCACGCAGGCCTCCGCCCTGAGCGGCGTGCTTCCGCTCCTCGACAGCGGCCTGCTGTCGTCGCTGTTCCCGACCCTGTCCAGCGCACTCACCCTCCTCGACAGCGCGATGACGACGCTCCTGCAGCCAGGGCTGACCGATCAGAACGGACTGATGGTGGGCGCCTCCGGCGACCTGTCGGCGGTCCGCTTCATGTCGATCACCCCGGACGCCCTGCCCGCCGTCCCAGCGGACTACGCAGGTCCCGAGGCCGAGTACCTCGGCGTCGGCCCTCGCATCGTCAGGCTCGTCGAGTGAGCGGGCCCCGACGCTGCGACCGCGGGAGTGTCGTGGTGGAGTTCGCGCTGGTGGTCCCACTGGTGCTGCTGATCCTGGTGGGAGTGGTCCAGTACGGCTACCACTACTGGGCTATGCAGACCGCCGCAGCGTCGGCCCGCGAGGCGGCACGTCGTCTGATCGTGGGCACCGACCCCACGTGCACGGTCGCCGAGGCCCAAGACCGAGCGGGCGGTCCCGCCGTCGGAACCCTCGCGCCCTCCGTGGTGTACCGTTACCACAACGCTACGAACACTGCCAAGCGCGGCGCCTTGGTCACGGTCACCGTCACCATCCAGTCGCTCGACATCGGCCTGGTACCGCTGCCCTCGGGTGGCGTGGTGACCCAGTCGGCCACCAACCGGGTCGAGAACGTGCCAGTCGACCCGCTGCTCTGCGTCGCTCCCTGAGCTGAACCGCGAGACATCCACAGGACGGTTTCCGGAACCGGTCTTCCCCAGGACCCGTTCTAGCCGGCCACGAGCCCTCGTGCCCGGGTCAGGCTCCCTCCCAGGAGGTGGGCGATGACCCAGGACGGACGAACGGCACGGCAGGCCCTCGGGGCGTACGGTGAGCGGGTGGCGGCCCAGCACCTGGAGGCGGCGGGTCTGGAGGTGCTGGACCGCAACTGGCGCTGCCCGGAAGGTGAGCTCGACCTGGTGCTGCGCGAGGGCGCGGTGCTGGTCGTGTGCGAGGTGAAGACCCGGACCGGTGAGGACGGGTCCGGGCCGCACGAGGCGATCACCCCGGTGAAGCTGGAGCGGCTCCAGCGGCTGGCGGAACGCTGGCAGGTCGAGCACGGGATCCGCGCCGAGGACGTGCGCCTCGACCTGGTCGCCGTGCACCACCCCCGCCGGGGCGCAGCGCGGGTCGAGCACGTGCGGGGGCTGCTCTGATGCCGGTCGCGACCGCCCGCACCGTCTCCCTCGACGGCGCCGTGGGGCACCTCGTCACCATCCAGGCCGACGTCTCGCCGGGACAGGTGCGGGTCGACCTGGTGGGCCGGGTCGACCAGGCGCTGGGCGAGGCCCGCGACCGGGTGCGCATGGCCATCATCAACTCCGAGCTCGACTGGCCCGCGACCAAGCGCGTGACCGTGCTGCTGTCGCCGGCCGACCTGCACAAGCGCGGCACCCACCACGACCTCGGCATCGCCCTGGCGGTGCTCGCGGCCGAGGGGAGCATCGCCCCCGAGCTGCTGGCGCACTGCCTCTTCGTGGGGGAGCTGACCCTCGACGGCAGCCTCCGCAGCGTCCGCGGCGTGCTCCCGATGGTCCTCGCCGCCCGCGAGCACGGCATCACCACCGTCGTGGTCCCGGAGCCACAGGCGGAGGAGGCGATGATGGTGCCGGGCACGACCGTCTTCGGCGTCCGGTCGCTGGCCCAGGCCATCGCGGTGCTCTCCGGGCAGCCGCTGCCGGAGGCGCCCCCGGTCGTCCGCTCGGCCGGCGCCAACCTGCTGCACTGGCGCGGATCGTCCCGTCACGAGGACGTCGACATGGCCGACGTCCTCGGCATGGACGACGCCCGCTACGCACTCGAGGTCGCCGCCGCGGGTGGGCACCACCTCATGCTGT
Organism: Nocardioides sp. REDSEA-S30_B4; assembly: GCF_001627265.1. Taxonomy (NCBI): domain Bacteria; kingdom Bacillati; phylum Actinomycetota; class Actinomycetes; order Propionibacteriales; family Nocardioidaceae; genus Nocardioides; species Nocardioides sp. REDSEA-S30_B4. Next base: position 66,340 of record NZ_LUPI01000022.1, read on the forward strand.
CCGGGCCCAAGGGCGCCGGGAAGACGACGCTGGCCGAGCGCATCCCGACGATCCTGCCGGACCTGGCGCCGGAGGAGTCGCTGGAGCTGACCGCGATCCACTCGCTGGCCGGAGTCCTCGACCCCGGCGCGGGGATGATCGTGCGCCCGCCGTACTCCGCACCCCACCACGACGCCAGCAAGACCAGCATCGTCGGCGGCGGCTCGGGCCAGGTCCGTCCGGGCGAGCTGAGCCGCACCCACGCGGGGGTGCTCCTGCTCGACGAGTTCCCGCTCTTCCGCCGCGACGTGATCGAGGCGCTGCGCGAGCCGCTGGAGAACGGCGAGATCACCGTCGCCCGCGCCGAGGAGCTGGTGACCCTGCCGGCGCGGACGATCCTCGTCGTGGCGGCCAACCCCTGTCCGTGCGGCGAGCACCGGCCCGACGTCGGGAAGGACACCTGCCGCTGCAAGCCGGTGGCCCTGCGGGAGTACCGCTCCCGCCTCACCGGTCCGGTCGCAGACCGGATCGACATCACCCGGCACGTCCAGCCGCTCAGCCCGCACCAGCGGGTCGACCGCTTCGCGGCCCGCGAGGACTCCGCCACCGTCCGGGCCCGGGTGGAGGCCGCGCGGGCACGGCAGGCCGAGAGGTACGCCGACACCGGCTGGCGCCTCAACGCGCACGCCACGGGAGTGGCCCTGCGGGACCGCTGGCCGCTCACGGCGTCGGCCGCCCGCACCCTCGACGAGCACGTGGTCAAGGGAGCGCTGACCAACCGCGGTGCCGTGCGCGTGCACCGGCTGGCGTGGACCGTGCACGACCTGGACCCGTCCTCGAGCGGCGCGCCTGGCCCGGCGGCGCTCGACGTCGCACTGCGGCTGCGGCAGGGCCGGCCGCTGCTGGACTCCACCGTCCGGGGCCGGGAGTGCAGCGCATGAGCGTCGTGAGCGGGCGCCGGGTCGACCCGGCGGTGGACGAGGACCGGCTGCACCGGGTGGCGGTCGCACACCTGACCGAACCGGGGGACCCGCGGGTGTCCGGACTGGTCGACGACCTGGGCGCCGCCGTCGTCCACGACGGACTGCTCCGCGGTCTGGACCTCGAGGGCCTGGGCATCGACGCCGCGGCGCGGATCGGCGCCCTGCAGCCGGAGCGCGCGCTGGAGCGGGCCCACCGCGCCGGACTCAGGTTCGTCGTCCCCGGTGACTCCGAGTGGCCCACCCGGCTCGATGACCTGGTGCGGGCGGCGCCCGTCGGGCGGCACGGCGGCCGGCCCCTGGGCCTGTGGGTCCGGGGACCGCTCGGGCTCGACGAGCTGGACGCGTCCGTCGCGCTCGTCGGGGCCCGCGCTGCGACGACGTACGGGACCGACACCACGGCCCGCCTGGCGGTCGGCGCGGCGGACGCGGGGTGGACCGTCGTGTCCGGGGCGGCCTTCGGCATCGACCAGGCCGCGCACCGCGGGGCGATCGCTGGTGGCGGCCGCACGGTCGGGGTGCTCGCCTGCGGTGCCGACCGGGTCTACCCCCAGGCCCATGCCCGGCTCATCGACCACCTCGCCGAGGAGCACTGCATCGTCTCCGAGACGGTGCCGGGAGGGGCGCCGACACGGATCCGGTTCCTCAGCCGCAACCGGCTGATCGCCGCGCTCACCCAGGGCACGGTCGTGGTCGAGGCGGCCGTGCGCAGCGGAGCCCTCAACACCGCCAACTGGGCCGGCCGCCTCCACCGACACCTCATGGGCGTGCCGGGCCCGGTCACCAGTGCCCAGTCGGCCGGGGTGCACCAGATGCTCCGGGAGGACGCTGCGCTGGTGGTGACCCGTTCCGAGGAGCTGCTGGAGACGCTCGCGCCTGCGGGGGAGCGGACCACGACCCGGGTCCGCGGAGCGGACGGCCCGCGGGACCGGCTGACCCACCGGCAGCGCCAGGTGCTGGAGGCGGTGCCTCTCCGGCGTCCCGCGGACGACTTCTCCATCGCGGGGACGGCCGGGCTGGCGCCGCTGGAGGTGCGGGGCACGCTGCTGGTGCTGGCCGAGCAGGGCTACGTGCAGCGCGAGGGCGTGGGGTGGCGCCTCGCCGACGCGGATCCCCGAGCGCCAGGGCAGCCCTACCTAGACTCGACCGGGTGAGCGATGGGGCAGCGACGACCGACGCGCTGCCGCCCGCGTTCACGCAGGTGCTGGCCGACTACCGCCGCCACCTCGAGGCCGAGCGGGACCTCTCGGCCCACAGCGTGCGGGCCTACCTCACCGACGTGGGAAGCCTGCTCGAGCACGCGCGGCGGCTCGGCCACACGCAGCTGGACACCCTCGAGCTGCGGACCCTGCGCAGCTGGCTGGCCCAGCAGCAGTCGCTGGGCCGCAGCCGTACGACGCTGGCGCGCCGCGCCACGGCAGCCCGGGTCTTCACCGCCTGGCTCGCCCGCACCGGCCGGGTGCCCGCCGACCCCGGCTCGAGCCTGGCCAGTCCGCGGGCGCACCGGATGCTGCCTCCCGTCCTGCGCAAGGACGAGGCCGAGGCGTTGGTGCACGCGGCCGCGGAGCACGCCGACGACGGCAGCCCGATGGGCCTGCGGGACGTCGCGGTGCTCGAGCTGCTCTACGCCACGGGGGTGCGCGTGGGGGAGCTGTGCGGCCTCGACGTCGACGACCTCGACACCGAGCGGCACGTCCTGCGCGTGCTCGGCAAGGGGCGCAAGGAGCGCACTGTGCCCTACGGACGACCCGCCGACCTCGCCCTCCGGCTGTGGCTGCGTCGCGGCCGTCCCGCGCTGCTCGCCCCGCACTCGGGACCGGCGCTCTTCCTGGGCGCCCGCGGCGGTCGCCTGGACCCCCGGACCGTGCGGACCCTGGTGCACCGGCGGATCGCCGAGGTCCCGGGCGCACCCGACATCGGGCCGCACGGGCTGCGGCACACCGCCGCGACCCACCTGCTCGAAGGTGGCGCGGACCTGCGCTCGGTCCAGGAGCTGCTGGGCCACGTGTCCCTGGCCACGACCCAACTCTACACCCACGTCACCACCGATCGGCTGCGTCGCGCCTACCAGCAGGCCCACCCCCGCGCCTGAGGTCGGACGGGCAGGACCGTCGCTCCTGCCGACCCTGCCTGGTGGGCGACGTGCCCGCCGGCCGTCCACAAGCCACGGCTCCACACGCGTCCTCCCCAGGACGCACCCGTGCCCACCCTGGGTGGTCGTCAGCGGAGAGCCTCGGCAGGTGCGTTCACTGTTGACCGTCCTCCTCACCATGTCCCTCCTCGTCGCGCCCGCCACCGCCGCACCTCCTGACGCCGGCAGAGCGCGTGCCCTGCCCGGTGCCGGGGTGGCGCCGGACGAGGCTGTCGACCCCGTGGGCACCTGGCCGCTTCGCCCCGACCCCGAGGTCGTGCACGGCTTCGACCCGCCGGCGACCCCGTGGGGCGCCGGTCACCGGGGCGTGGACCTGCTCGGTCGCCCCGGTCAGGTGGTCCGCTCGGCCCTCCCGGGCACCGTGTCGTACGCCGGGGTGCTGGCGGGTCGCGGTGTCGTGGTTGTCTCCCACGGGGCGACCCGCACGACCTACCAGCCCGTGGCCGCGGCCGCCGACCTGGCCGTGGGCGACCCCGTCGTGGCCGGGGAGCGCCTGGGCGTGCTGGAGGCCGCCGGGTCGCACTGCGCCCCGCGCAGCTGCCTGCACTGGGGCTGGCTCGAGGGCATGACGTACCTCGACCCCCTGCGCCTGGTCGGGCTCGGGCCGGTCCGGCTGCTGCCGTTCCTGGACGGGACGGTCCCGAGCGGCGTCCCGGTCACGGCGACCCGGCCCGTGCCCGTCGCCGGGGCGCCGGTGCTGCCAGCGTCGCCGCTGCCGCTCTGGTGGTGACGCTCGGCCTCCCGACGGCGGCCACGTGCCGGATTGGCGGTGCGCGTCGCCGACGGCGTACGCTGGCCGACGCAATCCTCAGGGATTGACTTCGCACGTCTGCAGACCACGACGCCCCGCCTCTCCGGCAGGGCGACCACCCGTGGGCGCCGACTCCCGGTCCCGGTCCGCCGGGTGGGGTCGCGCGTGGGCGTCAGGGCGAGCCGGCACCCGTCGGTGAGCAGCAACTGGAAACCAACCGGATCCACACCGGTGCGTCCTGGTCCGCCGCGGGGCGGGCTGCCAAGGTCGCGCGCACGGTGGCGGACCCACCACAGGAGAGAACCCTTCATGGCAGTCGTGACCATGCGCCAGCTCCTCGAGAGCGGCGTCCACTTCGGACACCAGACCCGTCGCTGGAACCCGAAGATGAAGCGCTTCATCATGACCGAGCGCAACGGCATCTACATCATCGACCTGCAGCAGTCGCTGTCCTACATCGACCGCTCGTACGCCTTCATCAAGGAGACCGTCGCCAAGGGCGGCACCGTGATGTTCGTGGGCACCAAGAAGCAGGCCCAGGAGGCGATCGCCGAGCAGGCGACCCGCGTCGGCATGCCCTACGTCAACCAGCGCTGGCTGGGCGGCATGCTCACCAACTTCACGACCGTGCACCAGCGGATCAACCGCCTCAAGGAGCTCGACGAGATCGACTTCGACGACGTCGCGGGCTCCGGTCGCACCAAGAAGGAGCTCCTGCAGATGAAGCGGGAGCGCGACAAGCTCGACAAGACCCTGGGCGGCATCCGCGAGATGACGCGCACCCCCTCCGCGGTGTGGGTCGTCGACACCAAGAAGGAGCACCTCGCCGTCGAGGAGGCCCGCAAGCTCCGGATCCCGATCATCGGCATCCTGGACACCAACTGCGACCCCGACGAGGTCGACTTCCCGATCCCGGGCAACGACGACGCCATCCGCGCGGTCGGCCTGCTGACCCGCGTCGTCGCCGACGCCGTGGCCGAGGGCCTCATCGCCCGCTCGGGCGCCAAGACCGAGGGTGCCGAGAACGGCGCCGAGGAGCCGCTGGCCGAGTGGGAGCGCGAGCTGCTCGCCGGTGACGCCGAGAAGGCCGCCGAGACCGCGACCGCCGCCGACGCCGAGGCCGCCTCCGAGGCGACCGGTGCCTCCTCCGAGGGTGCCGAGGCCGCGGCCGCTGCCGAGGCCCCCGCCGAGTCCGCTGAGTCCACCGAGGCCCCCGCGGCCGACGAGGCCAAGGCCTGACGGTCCCACCGCCCGCTCACCTTCTCTGACTGCAAGGACGAAAGAAGAACATGGCTTACACCGCCGCCGACGTGAAGAAGCTCCGTGAGCTCACCCAGGCCGGGATGATGGACTGCAAGAAGGCCCTCGACGAGACCGACGGCGACTTCGGCAAGGCCGTCGAGCTGCTCCGCGTCAAGGGTGCGGCCAAGGCCGCCGCCCGCGCCGCCGAGCGTGAGGCCTCGGCCGGTCTGGTCGCCGCCTCCGGCAACGCCCTGATCAGCCTCAAGGCCGAGACGGACTTCGTCGCCAAGAACGAGGCCTTCATCAACGCCGCCCAGCAGATCGCCGAGGCCGCCGACGCCCACAAGGTCGCCGACGCCGAGGTCCTCAAGGCCGTCTCCCTCGGTGAGTCCACCGTGGGCGAGACCGTCGAGGAGCTCGCCCGCACCATCGGCGAGAAGATCGAGCTCGGTGAGGTCGCCTACTTCGACGGCTCCACCACGGTCTACCTCCACAAGAAGGCCTCGGACCTGCCCCCGACCCTCGGCGTGCTCGTCGAGTTCGAGGGCGACGAGACCGCCGCTCGCCAGGCCGCCCAGCAGGCTGCTGCCCTCAAGGCGCAGTACCTCACCAGCGACCAGGTCCCCGCGGACGTCGTCGAGGCCGAGAAGGAGGTGCTGACCAAGAAGACGCTGGAGGAGGGCAAGCCCGAGGCTGCCGTCACCAAGATCGTCGAGGGTCGCATCAACGCCTTCTTCAAGGAGATCGTCCTGCTGGACCAGGAGTCGGTCTTCGAGTCCAAGAAGTCGGTCAAGCAGGTCCTGGACGCCGCCGGCACCACGGTCACCCGCTTCGCCCGCTTCGAGGTCGGCGCCTGACGCCCACCGCGTCGGGCTCCCGCCACCCGGGGCTGCTCATCACGCAGGGGATCCGCTAGGTTCTCCTGGACGTCGAAGGAGGCCGGTCCGCTTGAACCTCAACCACAGGTCGAGCGGACCGGCCTTCTCGCACGTCCGGACCCTCTCCACCTCCCACCCCTCTCGGAAGGACGCTAGATGACCCAGTACCAGCGCGTGCTGCTCAAGCTCTCGGGCGAGGTGTTCGGCGGCGGCCACGTCGGCGTCGACCCCGACGTCGTCTCCAAGATCGCCCACGACGTCGCCGAGGTCGTGCACAGCGGCGTGCAGGTCGCGGTCGTGACCGGCGGAGGCAACTTCTTCCGCGGCGCGGAGCTGCAGCAGCGCGGCATGGACCGCGTCCGCGCCGACTACATGGGCATGCTCGGCATCGTGATGAACTGTCTGGCCCTCCAGGACTTCCTCGAGAAGCTCGGCATCGAGACGCGTGTCCAGACCGCCATCACCATGGGGCAGGTCGCCGAGCCCTACGTCCCTCGCCGGGCGATCCGGCACATGGAGAAGGGACGCGTCGTGATCTTCGGCGCCGGCATGGGCATGCCGTTCTTCTCCACCGACACCGTCGCCGTCCAGCGCGCGCTGGAGAGCAGGTGCGACGCGGTCTTCTTCGCCAAGAGCGGGGTCGACGGCGTCTACAGCGCCGACCCCCGCAAGGACCCCTCGGCGACCAAGTACGACCACATCACCTTCGACGAGGCCATCAGCAAGGGCCTGGCCGTGGTCGACCAGACCGCCTTCACCCTGTGCGCGGAGAACGAGCTGCCGATGGTGGTCTTCGGCATGGAGCCCGAGGGCAACATCCCCCGCGTGCTCAAGGGTGAGAGGATCGGGACGCTGGTCGACGCCGGCTGAGCACCCGCTCGCCCCCGCACCAGCACACAGCAGACATCCCGCACCACGTACGCCGCACGAGACGCCGAGACCAGGAGCACCAGTGATCAACGACATCCTCAACGAGGCCGACAGCAAGATGGACAAGTCGGTCGAGGCGACCCGCGAGGAGTTCGTCGCGATCCGCGCGGGCCGGGCCAACCCCTCGATGTTCAACAAGATCGTCGTGGACTACTACGGCAGCCCGACGCCGCTGCAGCAGCTGGCCTCCTTCACCGCCCCCGAGGCGCGGATCATCCTGATCGCCCCCTACGACCAGTCCGCGATGAAGAACATCGAGCGGGCCATCCGTGACTCCGACCTGGGCGTGAACCCCGCCGACGACGGCAAGGTCATCCGCTGCGTCTTCCCCGAGCTGACCGAGGAGCGCCGCAAGGAGTTCATCAAGGTCGCCAAGGCCAAGGCCGAGGACGGCCGCGTCGCGGTGCGCAACCTGCGCCGCACCGCCAAGCAGGCCCTGGAGAAGCTGGAGAAGGACGGCGAGGTCGGCAAGGACGACGTGACCGGTGGCGAGAAGAAGCTCGACGCGATCACCAAGAAGCACACCGACGCCATCGACGAGATGCTGAAGAACAAGGAGGCCGAGCTGCTGGAGGTCTGAGACCTCCGCACGCTCGACCCGATGGCCACCCCCACCCCCACGGG
>NZ_LUPI01000023.1:0-35774 GCF_001627265.1 Nocardioides sp. REDSEA-S30_B4
CCCCGCCGGTCGAGGAGGTCGCGCAGCGACCGTCTCGAGACCCCAGCACCACGAGAGGACCCTCATGGCCATCAGCGACGTCGCCGAGTACATGCACCTGACCGACGAGCAGGTCGAGGAGCTCGGCCGCGAGCTCGACAAGATCCGCGAGGAGGTGGAGGCCTCCCGGGGCGCCGACGACGCGGCGTACATCAACAAGATGATCAAGGTGCAGCGCGGCCTGGCCACCGCCGGCCGCCTCACCCTCATGCTCACTCCGCACTCGAGGAAGACCCGCATCCCCGGTGCGGTCGCCGGCGCCGCCCTGCTCGGCGTGGCCAAGATCCTGGAGAACATGGAGATCGGCCACAACGTCATGCACGGCCAGTGGGACTGGATGAACGACCCCGAGATCCACTCCTCCAACTGGGAGTGGGACACCGCCCAGCCGGCCGAGCAGTGGAAGCACTCCCACAACTACATCCACCACCAGTTCACCAACGTGCTGGGCTACGACAACGACATCGGCTACGGCATCCTGCGGATGGCGCGCGAGCAGAAGTGGAACCCCGCCAACCTCGGGCAGCCGGTCTACAACGCGTTGCTCGCCACGCTGTTCCAGTGGGGCGTGGCGCTGCACGACCTCGACGTCGAGCGCATCCGCAAGCGGGAGAAGGACCCGCAGGAGATGAAGCGGCAGCTGCGCCAGATCCTGCGCAAGGGCCGCAACCAGATCCTCAAGGACTACATCGTGTACCCCGCGCTGTCGGGGCCGCAGTGGCGCACCACGATCACCGCGAACGCGACCGCCAACCTCACCCGCAACCTGTGGGCCTACACGATCATCTTCTGCGGGCACTTCCCCGACGGGGCGATGCACTTCACCGAGGAGGAGATCGAGGACGAGACCCGTGCCGAGTGGTACCTCCGGCAGATCCTCGGTGCCGCCAACTTCGAGGGCGGCCCGCTGCTGCACATCCTCTCCGGCAACCTCGGCTTCCAGATCGAGCACCACCTCTTCCCCGACCTGCCGAGCAACCGGTACGCCGACATCTCGGTGCGCGTCAAAGAGCTCTGCGCCCAGTACGACATCCCCTACACGATCGGCCCGCTGCACAAGCAGTACGGCCAGGCGCTGCGCACGATCATGAAGCTGTCGCTGCCCAACCGGTTCACCACCTCCAACAAGCCGCCCCAGCCCCCGACCCGCCCCGACTCCGTCGAGGCGCCCCCGGTGGACAAGGGGCGCAAGTCCGACGCCGAGCGGCCGCCGCGACGCAGCGAGCTGGGCGGCTGGTCGCGCCAGCAGCGGGCGTCCTGACCGGCGTCCCGACAGGGAGGGAGCAGACATGCTGCGTGGTCTGAGCCGTGCCGTGGACCCGGTCTCCGCGCCGTTCGCGTGGGAGGCCGGGGTCGACGGTCGACGCGAGCTGGTCGGCGCCCGCGTGACCCAGTGCGCCCTGTCCCGCATCTGCGGGGCTTGCGCGGAGTCGCTCGGGCGCCCGATCGCGTTCGTCGGGGACGACCTGGAGGTGGCCCGCAACGCCTTCCACGCCCCGCCGCTGCACGAGTCGTGCGCCGAGGGCCTGGCCGAGACCGAGCCGTCGTGGCGGGTCGTCCGCACCGCCGCCTTCGAGTTCGTGCGCCCCACCAAGGACGACCTCGACCGACGCCCGACCTTCCAGCCCAGCGCCCTGGTCTAGGTCCGCCGAGAGGTCGCTCGCGCACGGCCGAGAGGTCGCTCGCGCACGGCCGAGAGGTCGCTCGCGCACGGCTGGCAGGGGACAGGTCGTCCGACGTGCGTCAGTGACGTTTCGAGCGTGCGTGAGTGACGTCTCGGCTAGAACCCCGTGCGGCAGTACCTCCGCCGAGAGCGAGACCCCGGGGGAGTCCTCGGTCCGCTCCACGCGGGCCTGCCCCTTCTCGGTCGTGACCCGCCAGCGGCCGGCGGTGTGCCCGAGGGAGTCCTCGACCTCGAGCACCACGGTGCCGTCCTCGCGCCACGGGCGCGCCTCCAGAGCGACGGGCAGGTCGAGGATGCGCACCCACAGCATGTCGACGACCTGCTTGGTCGTCACCGTGCGCGGGTCGACCACGGCGTGGTCCAGCGGGTCGTCGTGCAGCACGCGCGCGCGGACCACCGAGATCAGGTCCACGTCGGCCAGGAACTGCCACAGCCGGAGGTAGGCGGTGGGGGTCAGCGCGACCAGGTCGTGGACGTCGATGCGGTGCTGGTCGTGGGAGTCGCCCTCCTTGACGCGGTAGTGGCAGTACCCGTCGGGACGACCGTCCGCGTCGAGGTGCAGCACGGTCGTGAGCACCCGGTCCGGACCGCCGGACTCCCAGTTGAACGAGCCGTTGTAGACCTGCTCGTAGAACGCCGGACGCGCGACCTCGCCCCGGGTGCGGGCCAGGTGCGCGGCGTACACCTCGCGTGTCAGCGGGTAGGCGTCCTTCGGCTCGACCATCTGCAGGGAGCCGGGCTCGGCGGTGGCGTCGTGACGCAGCCGGAACCGGCCGGGCCGCACGTCGACCTCGGCCGAGCGGTAGCGGGTGGCCGGGCCGAATCCGAAGCGGCCGTAGATCGATCCCTCCGACACCGTCAGGGCAGCCACGGGCACGCCTGCTGCGGCGGCGTCGGCCAGGTCCTCGCTCATCAGCTTCGTGAGCAGACCGCGACGGCGGTGCGTCGGCGCGACGGTCACGTCGGTGATCATCCGCAGCGGTAGCAGGGACGGCCCGCCGACGTTGATCTCCTGGTCCCACGAGGAGAAGGTCGCGACCGGTCGCGAGGCCCCGGCGACGGTGCTGCGCGGGCGGGCGAACCGGAACGTGACGTCGTCCTCGCGGCTGTGCGCCAGCCAGCGCTTGCGCTTCTCCTCGTCGAGGCGGCCCTCGAGGAACGCGGTGCTCCACGCGTCGCCGTAGGCGTGCAGCGCCGCGAGGGTCTCCTCGTCGGTGGCGTGGACGTCGAGGGTGCCGAAGATCAGGTCGTCGTGTCGCGGGTCGGGAGTGCTCACACCGGTCACCGTAGGTGGGTGTCGCTGTCGGGACCACGCAATAAGGTCGCGACATGGCGGCGAAGGCGGCGGAGGTCGAGGCTGGCGGCAGGTCGGTGCGGGTCAGCAGCCCCGACCGAGTGATCTACGAGGCGACCGACCGCACGCCCGACATCACCAAGCTGATGGTCGCCGAGTACGTCGCGTCGGTGGAGGACGGACTGATGCGCGCGCTGCGCGACCGGCCGACCGCCCTGGAGCGCTGGCCCTCCGGCGTACGTGAAGGGATGCGGCTCGCCACGGGTCCGCAGGACTCCAAGGCCGACGCGTTCTACCAGAAGCGGGTGCCGAAGGGAGCTCCCGACTACCTCGAGACCGCCACGGTCACGTTCCCCTCGGGCCGCACCGCCGATGAGATCTGCCCGACCGAGATCGCGGTGCCGGTGTGGTGCGCCCACATGGGCACGATCACCTTCCATCCCTGGCCGGTACGCCGCAGCGACGACCCGACCAGCCTGGACCGTCCCGACGAGCTGCGCATCGACCTCGACCCGCAGCCGGGCACCACCTTCTCCGACGCGGTCAGGGTCGCCGGCGTGGCCCGCGAGCTGCTGGAGGAGCTCGGGTTGCGCGGCTACCCGAAGACCTCGGGCAACCGGGGCGTGCACATCTACGTGCGCATCGAGCCGCGCTGGGAGTTCACCGACCTTCGGCACGCCGCCATCGGCTTCGGTCGCGCGCTCGAGCAGCGCGACGACCAGGTCACCACGGCGTGGTGGAAGGAGGAGCGGGGGGAGCGGATCTTCGTCGACTACAACCAGAACAACCGCGACCGCACCATCGCCTCCGCCTACTCCCTGCGGCCCAGGCCCGGGGCCCCGGTCAGCACCCCGCTGACCTGGTCGGGCCTGGCCGAGGTGACCGACCCCCGTGACCTCAACCTCGTGACGGTCCCCGAGCGGCTGGCCTCCGAGGGGGACCCCTGGACCACCATCGACGACGAGTCCTTCTCCCTCGAGCCGCTGCTCGAGCTCTGGGAGACGCTGCCCGGCGGGGAGCTGAACTTCCCGCCCGACTACCCCAAGATGCCGGGCGAGCCGCCGCGGGTGCAGCCCAGCAAGAAGGTCGCCGAGCACTGGGACGACGAGGGCAACCGGATCGGCTGACCCGGTGGACGGCCGGGGGGTCGCAGCGGCCGGAGAAGAAGGCGGCCGGAGAAGAAGGCGGCCCGCCGGAGCCGAGCTCCGGCGGGCCACCAGCGTTGTGTCTCGGCTCCCCCCGGAGCCACCTGGTCCATCGACGCTGACCGTGTGCCCCCCAGCCTCGCGGGGCGTCGATGATGGTCCAGGTCCGAGGCCGCCCCCCGGCGGACCTCGTGGACACGACGTTAGGCTCTGTGAGGTTGCGCGCGTCCCTCACCAGATCCACAGATCGGTAACAAACTCCTCGACGGGGTCTGTCTGCGCAGACCGGCACGGCGGCGGGCGGGAGTCGTGCCGGGGAGGCGCGCGGAGACGTCCGCGGCCACCGGTAGTGTGCGCCGCATGATGGTGTCCCACGAGCGTCGCGTGCTCTTCGTGCACGTGCAGAAGACCGGTGGGTCCACCATCGACCGGATGCTCGAGGAGGCCATCCCCGACGTCTCCTACCTCCAGGGCCTGCGCGGAGGTCGGCACGCCCGGCTCGCCCCGGCGCTCAAGGCGCACCCGGAGCTGAAGGAGTACTTCATCTTCGGCTTCGTGCGGAACCCGTGGGCGCGGATGTACTCCTGGTACGCCATGATGCGGCGCGCTGAGGTCCAGGCGGCCGAGGGCAACCAGAAGGCCGCCAAACAGCTGGCCAAGAACCGTCTGTGGAAGCGCGTGCTGCCCAACTACCCCGACTTCGAGAGCTTCGTGCTCCGCGGCCCCGACGAGCAGCGCGAGCTGCGTCGCGCCCAGATCACCTACCTGCGCGGCCAGGGTCGGCGGGCCGACTTCATCGGTCGCCAGGAGAACTTCGACGCCGACCTGCAGAAGGTCTGGGAGCGCATCGGCCTGGAGTGGCCCGGGGAGTCGCTGAAGGTCAACACCGGCCCGACCAGCGACTACCGCCAGCACTACACCGACGAGATGCGCGACAAGGTCGCCGAGGTCTTCGCCAAGGACCTGAAGCGGTTCAAGTACGAGTTCTGACGCACAGCCGCGGGTCTCGTGGCTCGTCGCTGGCGCTCCTCGCGCCTCGACCGGCGCTGCGGCTCAGAGGCCGGTCGCGCCCTCGCCGCCGCCGGCGGACTGCTCCTCGATCGACTCGTGCTCGAGCAGGTGCAGCACGGGGACCCCGAGCTTGCGCCGCGCCTGGGAGGTCCAGTCGAGGTGGAAGAACTCCGCCACGACGTGTGGGCGGGTCAGGATGATCGCCTCGCGGCCGTCGATGGCGGCGACCTCGGCGATGAGCGCGTCGATCGGCGGCTCGGTGACCACCTTGCCGGTCGCGACCGCCCCCACCTCGGCGAGGTGGGACAGCGTGCGCTGCAGCTCCTCCTCCGAGGCGTGCCGGCACTCCTCGCGCACCGAGTCCAGGTCGACCTCGGACATGGTGACCGCGGGGCTGGTGAGCAGCTCGCCGCCGGCGAGCGAGCCCATGGCCGCCTCGATCCGGGCGGCGGCGTCGTGGATCGGCAGCAGCACGTGGTAGCTCACCTGCTGCCCCTCCTCGACCAGCTCCTCGTGCAGCGAGCGGACCTGTGCCGCGTCGGCGGCCGAGAGGGCCTGCTCGACGAGGAGGACGACGGGGTAGGTCTCCATGCTCACGACGATAGTCCTGTCCAGGCCGCCGGTCAGCCGTCCGTGAGGATGTCGGCCAGGTCGTAGCGAGCGACCTCGTCGAGCTGCTCGTAGCCGCACGAGGTCGGGTCGCGGTCGGGCCGCCACCGCTTGAAGTGCGCGGTGTGCCGGAAACGCCGCCCCTCCATGTTGTCGTACTTCACCTCCAGCACCCGCTCGGGGCGCAGCGGGGTGAAGGAGAGGTCCTTGCCCTGGCTCCAGCGCGACTGGGTGCCGGGCACCCGGTCCGGGTTGGCGATCGCCCAGTCACTGCCGGAGTCGCCGGCCCACTCGCCCCAGGGGTGCTCCTCGATGGGGCAGACCAGCTCCTGCAGCTCGGCCCACAGCTCGGCGCGCCGGGCGGCGGTGAAGCTGGCCGAGACACCGACGTGCTGCAGCCGGTCGCCGTCGTAGAGACCGAGCAGCATGCTCCCGAGCAACGGCTGGTCGGGCGTGGAGGTCTTGTGCTCGCGGTAACCGCACAGCACCACGTCGGCGGTGCGCTCGTGCTTGATCTTCAGCATGGTGCGGGCGTTCTCGGAGTACGGCGCGGTCAGCGGCTTGGCGATCACGCCGTCCAGTCCGGCGCCCTCGAACTGCTCGAACCACCGTCTCGCCTCGTCCGGGTCGGTGGTGGTGCGGGTGAGGTGGCAGCGCCCGGGGGGTACGCCGGTCCACGCCTGCTCCAGGGCCGCGCGCCGCTCCGAGAACGGCCGGTCGACCCATGACTCGTCGCCGAGCGCGAGGAGGTCGAAGGCGACGTACTCGGCCGGGGTCTTCTCGCTGAGCATGGTGATCCGGGAGGCCGCGGGGTGGATGCGCTCCTGCAGCACCTCGAACTCCAGCTCGCGGCCACCGCTCTCGCGGGGCAGCGCCACGAAGACCTCGCCGTCGAGCACGCACCGGTCGGGCAGCTGGGCACGCGCGGCCTCGACGAGCTCGGGGAAGTAGCGGGTCAGCGGCTTGGTGTTGCGGCTGGTCAGCTCGACCTCGTCGCCGTCCTTGAACAGCAGGCACCGGAAGCCGTCCCACTTCGGCTCTATTTGTACGTAAGGGAGCATGGCGAGCACCTTCTTCAGTGGCACGGATTTCGCCAGCATCGGACGGATGGGCGGCATCACCGGAAGGTCCACGTCGCTCAGCCTATAGAGCCGCCATCGTGCCTGCCCCACACATTGGGGCACCGACGAATTCTGCGCTACTCACCGGCCCCCAGAGAACGACGAGTCGTTGCGGAGGCATCGCTCAAAGTGACAAACCATAGGTGGGGCGAAGCAGCCCCCGGAACTCATCACGGCACCTTTCGGTCCGGCTATTCCGAAACTCGCGGTCGCGCGCCTCAAGTTGCAGTTGTCCGTGTTCGGCGAATTGCGAGCGTCCCGGCAGAGACCGCGCAGCCGAGACTGACCTTTCGCAGAGAGCCAGGATCACTCAACGTCCATAACAACGCCCCATTGATTCTTCAGGGTCTCGGTGCTCACCGCCCAGAATCGACTCGTGCACACCGGGTTGCCCCATACGTTCGCGTTGCACGTCACAATGAAGTTCGAGTTTCCCTCGGTGACGATGCCCCGGGCGCCGAGGCTGTTATCAGCCTTCACGATGTAGATGGGAGCGCCGCTGTCGCCCGTGCCACTGGCGACGCCACCGTTGGTGTTCTTTACCACGAAGCCAGTACATCTGCGGGTGTCAGCGATCGCCCCGCAGTCGAACTCCACCCCTGTGTTGCCAATCTCGACATTCGCACAATGCTCGCCGGTCGCGGCACCACTGACGCACACGGATGTGCCTTGGGCGGGAGCTGCTGACCCGCTCACCACAGCCTCATTCGTTCCAGGCGCGTCCTGCGGTCCCCGGAAGACCTCGCCGATGGTTCCGCCGTTTGGATCGATCAGCAGAGAGTCGAAGTTCTTCTTGATCTGCGAGGTCCCGGCAGGCGCGATCATGTCGCCAGCACCATCGTTTACCCTGCTTCCGGCACCCCAGTTGCAATGGCCAGAGGTGAGAATGCGGCCCGTGCCGTCGGGCTTCACAACGGTGAAGCCGGTAGTGCACCGGTTGGAATTGGCTGCGAACAACAGACGCCCGCCCCCTGCCAAGGCGCTGAATCGTTCTGTCTGCTCGCCAGCGGCATACGTTCTTTGGCCATGCTGACGACTTCTACTGACGGTTCGACGGCAGCGTCGAGACTCCGTTCGGCGGAACTTCGCGCCGACTCGCTGTTGGTTGCCGCGTACACCACAAGACCGTCGAGCGCCTCCGTGGGCTCGATCGCAACAATGTTGAGGCTTTCGGATTCCGCGGCCCAGATGCGGTCCATGGCCTTCTTGAGCGCGTCCATGGAGTATTCGGTCAGGGCTGCGTCGACAGTCACGCCGTTCGAGTCAGTTCCGAGCTGGCTGGACACTTCGCTCGGCGGCTTCCCGTTCCAACTGATTGTGACCCTTCCCATGGCCTCATCGACGACGATCTTTCCTGCCCCGTCGAGATCCATTAGGGGGCTCAACTGCTCGGCACGCGCAACAGCCGACTGAGCCAGCGTGGCTTTTGCGTCCTTGTCAGTGGTGGGCGACGCACCATCGTCGCCTGCGTTCGCCGGCAAGCCGCTCAGTGCGAGAAGTGCTGCAACCATCGCGCCCGCGACACTAGTCGCGAGGCTCCGTCGACTTATCATATTGAGTCCGTTCGGCTTAGGCGTGCTCGGCGCGGTGGCGGCGACCATCCTGCTTATGCTCGCAGCGATCGAGAGTGCGGGTCAAGGACGCGGTCACATCCTCAGAGTGGTGCACCTTTGGTCTCGCTGAGAGGTGTCCTTGCTCAGCTCAGTCAATGACGCGGGTAGGCCGGCATCTAGCACGGATTTCGCCTGCACCCGCTGCTGTGGTTGGAGCGTTGACCGATGTGGTGGCCGCTGGCGGTGGAGTAGATGAGGCAGGTAGGAGCCCGCCGCGTGAGCGAGGTTCAGGTCTGTCACTGTCCGTGCGCACGCTAGCGGTTGCCGGATCTGGGTGGCAGGCCATCAAGATCGGCCACGCCATCTCTCTCCGCTTGATCCCTGGCGCGCGTCCCGAACGGGCCAGCAGCCCTGCTGATCGACAGCTCGAATGACGATCCGTGACGAGCCTTGCAACCACTGCCCCGATCGGTCTTGTAACACCCACCGTACGAGCGGCACGCATGCTACGAAGGTTCGTAGATCGGTCCGCCCGCCTGGGCGGGCCGAGCGTCGTTTCAGGGGACGTTGACGAACAGTGACGGGCGGTGACGAGGCCATCATGCACGGCGGAGTGAAGTTCTACCGCGGCTCGACCGCCCCTGCCCGGTCTTACCTGGAGGCTGGCCACTCTCGTGCCGATGACTACTACCTCGCTGAGGGTTCCGGCCTGGCCGAGCACCATGTCGCGACGGTCGGCGGCGACGACACGGTGAGGTTGGAGCGTCGCCCGGACCTCGACGGCGACGGCTATGAGCGCTGGGTCGCTGGCTACGACGTGACCACGGGTTGGGCGAAGGGTCGGCTGCGAGATGACGAGCATGCTCTGCGGTTCGTCGAGGTCGTCGTGAACGGGCCCAAGACATGGTCATTGGCGGCCGCCCTACATCCCGATATCGCGGAGGCGTACGACGCCGCCCAGTCCCGCGCGGCGAGCGAGATCATCGGCTGGGTCGCAGAGCATGCGACCACGCGCGTGGGTCCGCGGGGCCGGCAGGCCCAAGTTCCGGTGGAGAAGATCGAAGCCGCCGTCGTCCGGCACTACACCTCCCGTGCCGGTGACCCGCACCGCCACCTGCATCTCCAGATCAACGCCCGCGTCTTCGCCGCCGGTGCCTGGCGCGGCCTGCACTCGGTCGGGGTCAGGGACTCAATCGAGGCCATCAACGGCATCGGTCACGCCGCGATCATGTGCGACCCCGAGTTCCGGGCAGGGCTTGCGGCCCGTGGCTACAGGCTCGATGAGACCGGCGAGATCCGCGAGCTGGCCCCGTTCGCGGGGCGATTCAGCGAGCGCGCCACGCAGATCGCCCGCAACGTCGACCGCTACGAAGCCGAGTGGCGCGCCGTCCATCCGGGTCAGGAGCCCGGGCCGAAGCTGCGCCGGTCGTGGGACCGACGTGCGTGGGCCGACGCACGACCGGAAAAGGTCGTCCCTGCCTCGGGTGCTGACCTGGTGGCGCGGTGGAACGAGGAGCTGCACGACCTCGGCTTCCACGAGGCTCATCAGGCGGTCGGCGTTCGGTCGACTCCGATCGGCGCCATCGACCGCGACGTCGCGGTCGAGGTGATCTTGTCCCGGCTCGGGGCGAAGCGGTCGGCATGGAATGCCGCCGACATCCGCGGCGAGACAGAGAAGCTGATCGCTTCCGTCGGGATCGTGGCCGAGCACGCGGCGCGCACCGAGCTGGCCGAGGACATCACCAGCCGCGCTGTTGCCGCGTGCCGTCCGCTGCTGGAGCGCGACGACGGTCCCGAGCACATCCGGGCGCTCACCTCGACACAGGTGCTGGCCGTCGAGGCCGCCCTCACCCAGCGCCTCGCGATCCGTGCCGAGCAACCGGTGACGCCCGCGCGCCGCGTCCGGATCCCCGCCCGTCTGGTCGACCGGCTCGACCCCGGCCAGCGCCGTGCCGTGGCCGCATTGGCCGGGCACGCGGGCCTGCTCGTGATCGAAGGTGCCGCCGGGACCGGGAAGACCACCACCCTCGCCGCAGCCCGTGCCGCACTCGATGCCCAAGAGCGGCGGCTGGTCGTGGTCACCCCGACTCTCAAGGCAGCCGAGACCGCGCGGCAGCAGGTGGGGGCAGACGCGTTCTCCGCAGCCTGGCTGGCCCACCAACAGGGCTACCGGTGGGATGAGGACGGCCACTGGACCCACACCCCGTCCCCACGCGCGCAGATCGCCCCCGAAGCCCGACTCCTCCCGGGCGACGTCTTGCTGGTCGATGAGGCCGGGATGCTCGACCAGGACACCGCCCACGCTCTCCTCGCGATCGCCGACCACGCCGGTGCCGGCGTGGTGTTCCTCGGCGACCGGCACCAGCTCCCCGCCGTCGGCCGCGGGGGAGTGCTCGACCTCGCCACCCGCTGGGCACCCGACCAGGCCCGGCTCGAGCTCGGTGCCGTGCACCGCTTCACCGACCCCGCCTACGCCGACCTCAGCCTCCTGATGCGCACCGGAGAGCGAAGTAGTGAGGTGTTCGACCAACTCGTCGAACGAGGACAGATCGTCCTGCATCCCACCGAGGTCGAACGCACCGTCACGCTCGCAGCCGTCGAGGGACTTGTCATCGCCGACACCCGCGAACAAGTCACCGCGCTGAACGCCGCTATCCGCGACCATCACCACCGCCACATCCAGAGCAGTGAACCCAACGGCGAGCCGTCTGGTGAGCGCGGCGGTGAGCAGTCTGGTGAGGCGGTGACACGAGGTGGTGAGCGGATCGGCCTCGGTGACCGGATCGCCACCCGCCGCAACAACCGCGACCTCGGCGTCGCCAACCGCGACACCTGGACCGTCGCCGGCATCGGGGACGACGGCAGCCTCCTGGTGACCGGCCGGACCGGGGAACGACACTTGCCGGCCGACTACGTCCGCGACCACGTCGAGCTCGCCTACGCCACCACCGTCCACGGCGCCCAAGGCGACACCGTCGACCATGCCCACTTCGCCCTCGGCGACACCACCGGTGCTGCCGCTGCCTATGTCGCCATGACCCGCGGTCGCCACACCAACACCGCACATCTGGTCGCCGAGGACCTCGACACGGCCCGCACACATTGGGTCGAGGTCTTCAGTCGCGACCGCGCCGACCTCGGTCCCGCGCACGCCGCCGAGATCGCCGCCGAAGACATCGAGCGCTACGGACCCCGCGCCCCCGCGCGTGCCCCGGGACACAGCATCGCGCTGCAGGCAGGAGCCCTTCAGCAGCCACCACGACGGCGCCCTCGCCCACCCGAACCCCCGCCCGTCGGTGCTCCCGCCCGTGGCCCCGGGCACGGCATCGGGTTCTGACACCAGCGGTCGCCATCACGCTCGCGTGGTCGGTGGCCACGAGATTCCCCGGGCGTCAGGCGTCCGATCCGGGCGAGCGCAGGTTGCCTTTCAAAGCATCAGGAACCCGCACCAGCGGGCTCCGCAGACACGGCGAGGAACCACCCATGTCAACCACCGCCCAGCGTTACCGCCACCCCGAAAAGTCGGGGGACGCACCCGCCGAAACCGGAAGTCCACAATGTGGACGACTTTCGGGGGGACGCGGTCTGACCTGCGCAAACGCGACAGCCGCGGGAGCGTACCCCCTGCGTACCCCCTTGGGGGAACCCCCTCAGGGGGACGTTCGGGGGTACGCCCCGGCGTCACTCTTCGGCCAATGCTGCGCACCTGGTTGGCCAAGGAGGTCATCGCGATGAGCCCGATCCACATCCCGCGCGAATGGGACGACAACGACGTCCTCTACTTCGAGGAGTTCTGCACCTTCGTCCGCACCCCGCAACGCACCGCACGCGACTGGAAACGACGAGGCATCGGACCCCGCTGGTGGCGCATCAACGGCAACGGCCGCCTCTACACCACCGTCGCCGAACTCCGCCGCTTCCTCGCAGCCGGCCGCCGGCGCGAGTTTGGGGATGAGTGACACGGCCATGAAGCAGCGTCGCTGATCGAGCCCCGCCATGTCGACGACCCTCACCGCCGAACAGGACGCCCGAGCCATCCGTGCGCTCGCGGTGTTCAAGGCGAAGCGCGAGGCGTTGCGAGCAGGGCTACCGCTCCAGCAGCTCGACGCCGCCGCCTGGGTCGTCGACGTCGACACCGGGGACTCCGAGGTCGCTTGACGCTGCTCGTCTCGGTCGTGTCTGAAACAATGGGGATCGAACGGCAAGGAGGTGGGTCGTGGTCTTCCAAGGCCAGGTGCTCTCCATCGGAGCGCTACTCGAGCGCGCTCAGGCCGCCCCGGCCTACGAGCCGGCCCGTCATGTCGGTGTCCGGCACACCGCCGCTGACAACGCGCTGCGCTGCGCCGAGTTGTTGGCTGCTGGTGAGTCGGTGGACGCGTGCTGGCGCTTCGGGGTCCTCCAGACCCTCGACGACTACACCTCAACCCTGCGTCGAGGCGGCGCTGCCCTCGCCGCACTGGTCTTCACCGCCGTCCCCGCGCCCACCGGATCCGACGAGGTCGACGCCGCCTTCGCTGCCCTGGCAGACCACCTGGCCGTGCGTGACGGTTGGCCCGTGCCTGGGTGGGCGCTTGACCCGGCCCGGCGTGCCGACGGCTGGTACCCCGCCGTGCCGGACACCTGGAGGGTCGAGGCCGAGCGCGACAGTCCCCGCGCGTTCGCGCAGCGCGGCATCTTCATCACCGCACGGTCTCTGAACCGGGCATGAGCAGCGAGGCACGACAACTCGACGCAGAGCAGGTCCTCGGCCTGCTCCACGAACTGTCGGAGCGCCTGGCGGCCGGTGGCGTGCAGGCACAGCTCTTCGTCGTGGGCGGGGCGGCCATGGCACTGGCTTACGACCAGGGCCGTCTCACCCGCGACGTGGATGCCCTATTTGTTCCTGCGCCGGAGGTACGGGTCGCTGCTGGAGAAATCGGCGCCGCCCGCGGCCTGGAGCCGGATTGGCTCAACGACGCCGCCAAGGGCTTCCTCCCGGGCCCCGACGAGCACCCGCAAACCGTGTTCGAGTCCGAGTCGCTGCTGGTGCAGGTCGCCTCGCCGGAGTATCTGCTGGCGGTGAAACTCCATGCCTCCCGCGACGAGCGAGACCTTGACGACGCCGCGACCCTGTTCAACCGACTCGGCTACACCACGGCTCAGGAGGCAGTCGACCTGCTGAGCCACACCTATCCGCCAGGGCAACTGCTTCCACGCCACTACTACATTGCCGAAGACGTCGCCCACCGGGCCGCTGCGCGGGAACGACGCACGGCGCTGAAGTTGAGGCCGAGACGCCGGAGACTGGCGCTGAGCGACTGCGCCGCTCCATCGAGGATGAGAAGAGGCAAGACCCGGGCAGTGGCCGCCTCAGCCCGCCCGAGCCGCCCAGCATCGGCTTCTAACACCCTCGTCCTCGGAACGGACCGCCCCTCCTCCTGGAGCTTGCGTAGTCGCCCGCGCGGTGAGGTCAGGGCCGCGTGCGAGGCGTGGTGCGCCGGCGAAGCCCTACAGCAGCTCGACTCGAACGCCTGGGTTGTCGACGTAGATGCGGGTAATGCCGAAGTCGCGTAGCAGCGCCCTGCGAAGCTCGACCGGGACCTCCTCGTCGCTCAACCCGTCGACCAGCTCGGCGAACCTGTCGGCCACGGTCCCGGTGAACGGCACCACCTCGACCCTGCCGGCCTGGTCCAGCTCCTCAAGCGTGGTCCGGGCCTCGGAGATGATCGCCTCCGTCTCGGCCTTGACCGCCGCGACGTCGTCGTCCTCGAGCAGCCCCTTGACCGCGAGCCGCTTGGCATTGGCCCACTCCGCCTCGGCCTCCCTGATCCGGGCCTGGAGCCGGTCGCGCTTCTTCTCCGCGTCCGCGTCAGCGGCGACGCCGCGCGTCACCTGCACCTCGACGGTCTTCCCGCCGCGGATCGGTTGGGAAGCGATGCCCTTGATGATGTTGTCGGCCAGGATCGTGTTGACCTTCTCGCAGGGGCTGTATCCGGTGCGCGGGACCATGCCCGGCCGCTTGCCGGGGCAGTAGAACCGGATACGCACGGTCTTGTGGCTGCGAGGGTTGTCGATCCGCGTGTACATCCGGTGCCCGCACCGCCCGCAAAACACGATCCCGTCCAGCACGTTCTCCGGGGTGGCCTTCTGGTTCCTGTTCTTCTGGCCACGCGCCGCAAGCCGCCGCGCGTTGACCCGATCCCACAACTCCGGGTCGACGATCGCCCCCAATGGGGACTCGCGGGTCACCCGGCCAGGGTCATCTTCGCGCCGCTGTTCCAGATACGGCTTGCCGTTCTCATCCCGCAGCACCTGCTGGCGTCCCCAGGTCAGCTCGCCCTTGTAGAACGGGTTGTCCAGAATCCCGGCGATCGAGTTCGGCGGCCACGCATCCTTGCCCGTCTTGGTCGGCACACCCTCTCGCGTCAGCCGACGCGCGATCTCCTCCACCGACACGCCCTCATCGGCCCAGGTGAACATCTGGACCAGCCACGGGTACTCCTCGGGATGCAGTTCGGGCGCTCCCGAGCGGACCTTGCGGCCATTGACGAACGCCGGCATCCCGGATGGCAGCTCCACGCCCTCGATGACCAGCGGCTTCATCCGCACCCCATACGGCGGGCGCATCGCCACCGTCGCTCCGGCAACCACCTTGGCCCGCAGGTTTCTGCGCGTACGTCGCCGGACCTTCAACACCTCGCCCTTGGCGTTGACCGCGCGCACGTCCGCGTCGTACATCGCGTCCTCGTCGTGCGGGTCGATGAGTCCGCTGTCCTCGGTTACCAGCGTGATCCCGAGACGCTTGCACAACGACGTGATCTTCTGGCGCTGACCCACGCCGGCCGTGATGCGCTCCAGCTCGTTGACCACCAGGAACCGCACGTCACGGCGAGCCTCCAGATAGTCGAACAACTCTTGAAGACCCGGCCGGTCGGTCAGTGTGCGGGAGACGCCCTCGTCCGTGAACGTCTCCAGCAACGTGACCCCGTGATCGGCCGCGATTATCTCGTTGATCGCCCGCTGCTCAGCCGTCGAGCCCTGCTCCTCGGTCGAGTACCGCGTGTAACCCACACCCAGCCGCAACGTAGTGCTTGCAGGAGTTCGGCGAGCGCTCATAGACTGAGCATACGGATTACGTACAGAAAATTCAGAAGCCGTCCCACTTCGGCTCGAAGGAGAGCCCTCCGTGCTTGTCGGGGTCGGGGATCCCCTTGACGGACTTCGCGAGCATCGGTCGCACCGGCGGCATGACGGGCAGGTCCACGTCCGCGACACTAGTCGCGTGCGCCGACTCCTGACCCTCCTCGCCGTCCTCGGCCTCGCGGCGGCCGGCGTGGTCGTGGCGGTCGTGCTCGCCACAGACGGCGACGACGGCACGCCCACAAGCGACCCGGCGGCGTCGCAGACCCCGGTCGTGGTGCCCGAGGGTGCGGTCGAGGTGGTCGTGCTCGTCGACGAGTCCACCGACAGCAGCGACGCCGAGCGGGCGATCGGCCTGGTGACCGAGGGCGCCCGGATGTGGGAGGGCGGCCTGGCCGGTCTGGCGGGCGAGGACCCGGGGGAGGGCTCGGGACAGGACGAGTCGCAGGAGGGCGCCGCCGAGCTGGTCGTGCGCACCGAGCGCGTCGCCCCGGACGGGACGGCGCAGGTGGTCGGCGCGGAGATCGTGGTCGTGGTGGCGAGCGATACCGCGAGGGCGGGTGGCGCGGTGCTCGACACCGGCTGCACGACGTACGACGACGTCTTCGCCTTCGGTGCCTGGCGCGAGCGGGAGGGGTTCGACAGCCACCACCGGCTCCCCGAGGGCACCTTCGACGCGACGTGTGACGGCGAGCCGGTCTGCCTCGCGGTCAACGCGACCTTCACCGCCGGGGGAGTCGCCCCGATGGAGGCCTTCAGCCTGGTCGGCGACGAGCTCGGCCACTGCCTGGGACGCACCGGGGCATGACCCGGGAGTGACGGGGGCGACAGGCGCGAGGTTTGTCCAGCTGGCGGATAGCCTGTTGCGCGGTGGCTCGTTGAGGGGTGCGTGAACAGCAGACACCTCGTTCGTCCGACGATCCTCCTGGCGGCGGTGACCACCGCCCTCGTGGGGCTGGGGGCTCCGGCGACCTCCGCGCCCGCCGACGACTTCACCCGGTCCTACTTCGGTGACGGCACACTGCCGGCCGGGTGCATCGTCGACCGCGACCCGATCAACCCGGACAACGAGTGCTACCACATGAAGGTGGGGCTCAACGCCCTCGACGACCCCCAGATCGACGTGGCGATCCTGGCGCCGGTCAGCCCCGTGGTGGAGCGCGACCTCCGCGTCGCCGAGCAGGCCGTGCAGATGTGGGGCGAGGGCGTCGACTACCTCGCCGATGAGATGGGCCTGGACTGGCTCGCCGACGGCGTGGACATGAACATCACGACCCACGAGCTCGCCGTCGACCCGGCCGGTCTGCTCACCGAACCGCTGGACCTGGTCGACCCGGAGATCGTGGTCGTCATGAGCAACCCCGCCGGCGGCATCGGCATCGGCATCGACCCGGTCTCCTTCGCCGGTGAGCTGGGCATCATCGACGGGGAGGGCGCGCCATGCCTCGTCGAGGACGACCCGCTGGACTTCCGGGCGTGGCAGAAGAAGAAGGGGTTCGACCAGCACGGCCAGGAGAAGGGCGGCACCTACGTCGCGGACTGCGGCGGCGTGGGCGGCAACGTCTGCTTCGCGGTCAACGGCGCCGTCGACCCGGTGCCGGGGGCCTCGGACTTTTTCCCGCTCTACGAGCTGGTGGCCCACGAGTTCGGCCACTGCCTGACCGTCGGCCACGTGGGCGACGGCGCCGACGGGCCGTGGGGCCCGACGGCCACCAACGACATCATGGCCTACAGCACCGACCCCCCTGGGATCGCCAAGTGCGTCTCGACCCTCGACGTGGAGGGCTTCGCGCTGCGGATGAGCAAGTACCTCGACGTGAACGGTGACGGCAAGGTCACCGCCAAGGACGAGCTAGTCCCCAACGACCTGGCCGGCGACGGCATCAGCTCCTTCCAGGTCCAGCACCCGCGGGACCACCACTACGCCTCGTCGACCGGCTCGGCGGCCGACTGCCCGCAGCCCGACCAGGGAGTCGTCCCCCTGTCCTACGGGAGCTTCACCCCGACCCCGGAGGCGACCAGCCGTCCGGTGCTGCGCGCCGGCAAGGTCTCGCTGGCCGGCGGCAAGGTCACGGTGAAGGGGAAGGCCGCCAACAAGCCGCTGGGCAAGGCACCCAAGAAGCGCTCGGCCTCGGCGGAGGACGCCACCGGTGACGGCGGCACCCCGATCACCGACCTGACGTCGATGAGCGTGCGCACGGACAAGAAGTTCGTCCGGGCGACGATGAGCGTCGGGCAGGTCTCGCCCGCCGCGCTGCCCACCTCGGTCACGGCCTACAGCCTGCTGATCGACGGACGGCGCTTCGACTCCTTCATCGCCACCGGCGACACCTCCGGCACCCCCGTGGTCATGGACAACGGCACCGGCTACTACCTGCCCGAGGGCACCGCGACCTGGAACGACGACAACACCGTCGACTTCAAGATCAGGCGCGACTACCTGGCCGACCAGCAGATCACCGCGCCCTACACCGTCAACGCGATCACCGGCTACCACCTGCGCAGCAACGACTGGGTCGCCACGGCCGACTCGGTCCCGGACGCCCTCGGCCTGCAGGTCGCGGCGCCGCGGATGGCCAAGCGCGACCAGCGCGACGCCAAGGTGGCCAAGAAGGTCACCACCCGCACCAGCACCCTCACCGACGGCGTCACCAAGCTGCCCGTCGAGAGCACCCTGGGCGTGGGCCTGGTCAGCACCGTGGACACCAAGGAGTACTTCACGCTCCCGGTGAAGGAGCAGGCCACCGTCGAGGTGACCCTGGAGTGGACCGGGACCGCGTTCTACGGCATGTCCGTGGACGGCGGCTCGAGCCAGTCCGTGCGCGAGGGCGACAACTCGCTGACCGTGACCGTGCCCTGGGCACGGCGACCGCTGTCCATCGTCGTCGACCCGCAGGAGGTCCTCGAGCCGAGCACCTTCACGCTCACCGCGAAGGCCACCTCGGTCGTCAAGGACACCGACAAGGACGGCGTCCCGGACGTCGCGGACGCCTGCCGCACCGCCAAGGGCCCGAGCACCGGCGCAGGCTGCCCGGACTCCGACGGCGACGGCCTCTTCGACCGCGACGACCGGTGCCCGACCAAGGCCTCGGTCAGTGCGAACGGCTGCCCGACCAAGGCCGACGAGCGCGTCGAGATGTACGTCGACGGACGCAAGGTGGCCTCGCGCACCGTGGTGACCAAGCACGGCTCGGCCGGGTTCACGCTCGCCGCACGGGCAGGCTCCCTCGGTCGCGGCCAGCACGTCGTGGAGATCCGCTGGATCCGCGACGGCAAGGTCGTCTCCCGCACCAAGCGGACAGTCGGCTGAGCCACAGCGAGCGGGACCGGGTCAACCCCGGATGACCGGGCACGGGACGCGACCGCATAGGTTGCGTCCCGTGCTCCGTCGTACCCGTCCCGCCCTCGCCCTCGTGGCGCTCCTCCTGCCCGCCCTCGTGGCGTGCGGCTCCGACTCCGACGGCGAGCCGGACTCCGGCTCCGACGGCGGCGTCACCGTCGAGGGCCTCGACGGCCTGACCTTCTCCGGCAAGGTCGGCGAGTCCCTGAGCGTGGAGTGGGCCGACGACGCCGAGCTCGAGAAGCCCGAGGAGTCCGAGGTCAGCACCGCGGTCGAGGGCGACGGCGAGGAGATCGAGGACGACGACGTCGTCATGGCCTACCTCTACGTCGCCAACGGCAGCACCCAGGACGAGGTCTACAGCGACTACACCAACGGTGCCGCGCAGACGCTGCCCAACGACGAGCGGGTCGGCGAGCTGCTGGTCGAGGTCATGGACGGCGCCACCTACGGCTCCCGCGTCGTGGCCCTCACCTCCGCCGACGGTCTCTTCGACGGCGACACCGCCGACAACCCGCTCGGTCTCGGCGACGACGACCCGGTGCTCCTGGTGGCCGACCTGGTCGAGGAGCAGCAGGTCTCGCCGACGCCGACCTCGGAGGAGGCCGAGGACACCACCGCCGACTCCCAGCCCTCGCTGGTCGTCGAGGGCGGCGACCCGGTCGCCCTGGACTTCGACGGCATCGACGAGCCCGCGCTCGACACCCCCGTGCAGCGCCTGGTCATCGAGGAGGGCGACGGCCGGAAGGTCAAGACCTCCGACACCGTCACCGTCGACTACCTCGGCTCGACGTACGACGCCGACGCTCCCTTCGACGGCAGCTACTCCCGCGGCGAGCCCCTGGTCTCCCCGCTGTCCGGCCTGATCCCGGGCTGGGCGATCGGCCTGGAGGGCGTCCCGGTCGGCAGCCGAGTGTTGCTGCAGATCCCGCCGGCCTTCGGCTACGGCTCGCAGGGCAGCGGCGAGTCCATCCCGCCGAACTCCACCCTGTGGTTCCTCATCGACGTCATCGCCGCGGAATAGCCCTGGTAGGCCCCGTGTGACGTCATACGGAGAGGACGTCCCCTCGGGCGGTTCGTATGACGTCCCACGGTGGCTCTAGGGTTGGCCCCGTCCGCTGCTCGTCGGCGGACGTTCCCCGGTTGGTCTGCCGGCAGGGCCCGCCTGACTTTGAATCAGGACTAGCGACGTAGGTTCGACTCCTACCCGGGGAGCCACGTGTGCCAGCATGCCTCGCATGACTCGGGTCCGGCTGCTGCCTGCGGTGGCAGCGTTGTTGCTCCTCCTGACCGGCTGCACCGATTCGGGGTCCGGTGAGCCGGAGGCGACGAGGTCGCCGACCGGTGCGGAGTCCAAGGTGGACCGGCCGCGGCCGGCCGTGGCGCTGGTGCCTTTCCGCTACGGTGACCGCAAGGTGTGGGGCCGGGGCACCAGGCTCTCGGGTTGCGGCTCGATCGGTTCTGCGCCCGTCGCGTACGTGACGCCGGTCCTCGTCCAGGTGCGGCTGCGGGTGACAGAGCGGGTGCGCCTGCTGCCGGCGACGTACGCCGAGCGCAGCAACGCCATCGACTCCGTGACCCAGTACCTCGGGCCGGACCCGGGGCGTGCGGCCCCGCACATGGCGGTCTCCCAGGGAATCGGGCCCACGTCCGACCGGTTGGTCTACGACACCCGCCTGATCGGCGATGCCCGCAACAGCCCGGCCGGACTCGCCGGCGCCCAGCGGTCCTGGGAGCAGCGGGTGCCGCTGGACCGGCCACGGGTGGTCGCACCCGGCGACCACTACCTCTTCGTCGAGGTGGACCCCGCGACGGGCGGGATGGACCTGCACGAGCTGACGGCACGGTGGACCTCGGTGGGCGGCCGTGAGCGCGACGTGGAGAAGAAGCTCATCGGCGGTTTCAGCCTGCGCGTGCGCTGCGGTGGATGACCCGGTCACCGTGGTGACGGCGTGAGGCCGGCCGTCCCGGAGAGTCAGTCCTTCCGCTTGGCGGCCTTCCTCTCCGCGCGCAGCCGCCGCTCCTCCTTGTACGCCGCCGCGGCCTCCTCGATGGTGGGCGCCGAGCCGCCGTACTGCTTCGCGAGAGGTCGAGCTTGCGGCCCTTGGCCAGGATGCGCTGGGTGCCCCAGACGACGATCGGGATCAGCGGGACGTCGGCGTCGGCGGCGATCCGCACCGCCCCGGACTTGAGGTCCTTGATGAGGAAGCTCTGGGAGATCGTGGCCTCGGGGAAGATCCCGACCAGCTCTCCCTTGCGCAGGGCGTCGACCGCGGTGCGCATCGACGCGGCGCCGGCCTCGCGGTCGACCTCGAGGTGCCCGAAGGAGCGCATGAACGGCCCGCCGACCGGATTGGCGAAGATCTCCTTCTTCGCCATGAAGCGTGTGTAGCGGCCCCGCTGGGCGCCGGGGTAGCCGCCCATCAGGTAGTCGACGTACGACACGTGGTTGACCGCGACCAGTGCCCCGCCGGAGGTCGGGATGTGCTCGGTGCCGCTCATGTGGATGTCCATGGCGGAGAGCCGGAACCAGGTCTTGGCCGCGGCGACGATGACGGGGTAGGTGAGGTCCACGGGCACACCCCACCACCTCGGGGGCGGGGTGTGCCAGCGGGGCGTGCGACCGGCGGACGTCGGGCGACGCCCAGGCTCGCTCAGCGCGAGAGGTCGCCCCGCCCGATCACCGCGTGGGTCGCGGTGGCCCGGGCCAGCACCCGGTCGCCCTGGGTGATCTCGGCCTCGGTGGTGCAGATGCGACCGCCCACGCTGGTGCAGCGGGCGGTGGCGACGAGCGGCGTGCCGTCGTACCCGGCCTTGAGGAACTGGGTGTTCAGCTGGATGTGCGGCGCGATCATGCCCTCGGGACCCGACGCGTGCACGGCCCAGCCGGTGGCGCTGTCGAGCAGTGCGCCGAGGTAGCCGCCGTGCAGGATGCCGCCGCCGTTGAGGTGCTCGGGCCCCGGGTCGGCCTCGACCACGGCGCCATCGGCGTCGGCGCGCACCACGCGGAAACCGAGGTGCTGGGCGAAGGGTCCGGGGCTGCCGACGGGCGTCGGGTCGGAGGTCATGGCGCCACCGTAGGGGGTTGGTCGGGGCCCGTCGGAGCCGGTCGGCGCTAGGTTCTCGCCATGGTCCAGGACTTCAGCGGCAGGGTCGCGATCGTGACCGGGGCGTCGAGCGGGCTGGGAGCGGCGACGGTACGCCGGCTCGCGGCCGGTGGCGCACGCGTCTGGGCGGCCGCCCGCAGCCAGGACCTGCTGGCCGAGCTCGCGGCCGAGTGCGGCGACTCGTCGGGCGAGGTACGTGCGGGGCACCTCGACCAGACCGACCCCGCGTCCTGCCGGGCGATGGTGGCCGAGGCCGTGGCGGCGTTCGGCCGGCTCGACGTGCTCGTCAACAACGCGGGACGGCACGACTTCCGGCGTACGACGGAGGTGACCGAGGCCGAGTGGGAGCACGACCTCGCGCTCAACCTCAGCGGCCCGTTCTACTGCGCCCAGGCGGCGATCCCACACCTGCTCGAGGCGCCCGACGGCGGCGGCACGATCGTCAACGTCGCGTCGGTGGCGGGGCTGATGGGAGAGGCCTACTCGGCGGCCTACACCGCGGCCAAGCACGGCGTCGTCGGCCTCACCAAGGCCCTTGCGGTGGAACACCTCAAGCAGCCGCTGCGGGTCAACTGCGTCTGCCCCGGTGGCATGGACACCCCGCAGGTGCAGACCATCGGCGTGCCCGACGACGCCGATTGGGACCTCATCATGCGCGTCGCCGCCACCCGCGGGCTGATGAGCGCCGACAGCGTCGCGGCCGCGATCTGCTTCCTCGCCTCGAACGACGCCGCTGCCATCAACGGCAGCATCCACGCCGTCGACGCGGGCCGGACGGCGGGCTAGCGAGATGGTGCACGTCCGCCCCTGACCCTAGAGGACCACGGGGCGTCCGCACGCCTCTCGGCCGAGGCGTTCGGCAGCGAGCCGGGGTCGACGCCACGTCCGCGGCCTGACACGCTGCCGACCGCTGTACGCCGGAGTGCAGTCGTGCGCGAACCTCCGCGTGCTCGGACACCTGCACGGCCCCTCAGCGCACGACCGACTGCTCGACGCGCTGCTGGGCTCGCGCCCGGCCACGTGCGCGACTACTTCTGAGGGGAGGCGCCCCAGACCGTGTGGTCGGGCAGGGCGTCGCGGAGCACGCGGTCGCCGGTGGCCAGCGGGCAGGCCGCCGCGATCGCCTGGGCGGCGATGAGGCGATCGAAGGGGTCCCGCGTCCACGCGAGCCGGGACGCTTCCTCGATCACGTCGGAGAACGGTGTCCCGTCCTCGGCGGCGCCGATGCTCCGACGGAGGTGGGCAAGGACCCGGTCGGCCGGGTGGGCGATCCGTCCGATCTCGTGGAGGTGGCTCAGCTCCAGGCGTGCCATGGGTGAGTAGGCGACCTGCTCGGACTCGATCCGATCCAGCACCGGTTCGGGGATCCTCGACTGGTGCCCCCCGGCCAGCCATGCGAGGACGTGGGTGTCGAGATGGATCACGGCGTCAGGGCTGTCTCGGGATCCCAGTGCCCGGACCAGTCCATGCTGACGAGGTCATCAG
Source organism: Nocardioides sp. REDSEA-S30_B4 (assembly GCF_001627265.1). Taxonomy (NCBI): domain Bacteria; kingdom Bacillati; phylum Actinomycetota; class Actinomycetes; order Propionibacteriales; family Nocardioidaceae; genus Nocardioides; species Nocardioides sp. REDSEA-S30_B4. The sequence goes on from NZ_LUPI01000023.1 coordinate 23,508, forward strand.
GATCGCCGACGATCAGATCATCGAGTGGTGTGAGCCGGTCGAGCTTGGACGTCGGGACGTCGGGCACGAGCCGAAGGCGCCGTCCACGGCGGTCGATGGAGAGCGGCTCGCCGGTCTCGAGGACCTGGTCGATCAGCCGGTAGATGTCAGCCCGGAGCTGGGAGGGCGTGACAGCGTCGTCGGACATCTCTCCACGGTAGGCGTACGTCCCGCGAGGATCAAGGCGTACGTACGTCAGTCCCCGAGCAGTCCGGCCACCTCGGGCGACTCCCAGAACGGCGCGAGTCGGGAGCGCACCATCGGCTCGAGGTCGCCGGCGTCGCGTGCCGCCGCGATCGCCCGTGCGGCGAGCGCCGTGACGTGGGCGGTGATGCTGTCGGCGTCCACGCCGAGGTCGCCCACCAGCTCGCTGACGGGGTGGTCGGCGTAGGTCGCGACGAACCCCTCGGCCACGGCACGGACCAGTGCCTGCACGGGCTCCGACGGCGCGGCGTCGATGACGACGTCCTGGACCAGCCCGGCCAGGTGCTGGGCCTGCTCGAGGGTCATGGCCCGCTGCAGGCCGGTGAGCGGCTGGTCGGCGTACAAGCCGTAGACCTCGAGGACCGCCGCGCGCGTGCCCGGGTCGCGCAGGGTGTCCACGACGATCGCGTTGAGCCGGCGGACGGCGAATCCGGCACCCTGGCCGGCCGCGGCCCCGACCAGAGCGTCGACCTGGGTGGCGCCGATGACCTTCCCGGCCGCACCGGCGCCGAAGGAGACCAGGGAGCCGAGCCCGGGCAGCTTCTCGGCCATCGCGCGGTTGGTCTGCACGACCTCGGAGACCACCCGAGCCATGAAGCGACCTGCCACCGCGGCCACGGCCGGGCTGCGGGTGAGGTCGTCGAGGGCGTCCTTGAGGGTGTCGGTGCCGGCGAGCGCGGCGTCGGTGAGCGCCTCGACGTGCTCGCGGGAGAGGACGTCGCCGAGCGTGTGCTCCTCGCCGTCGGTCGGCCCGGCGTGCAGCACCTCGGCCAGCACGGCGGTGAAGGTGCTGGCCGCGGTGCTCGGCGGCACCCGCGTCAGCACGTCGCCGATGAGCGCGGCGACGTCGTCGGCGTCGACCAGCGCACCGATCGTGAGTCGCTCGCCGACCGCGAGCAGCGAGGCGACCTCCTCGGCGACCAGGGTGGGCAGGTCGTCCTCGAGACGGGCCAGCACCCAGGCCACCTGCGCGTCCAGGAGCCGGTCGGCGGTGGGGGAGGTCACGCGGACACGCTAGCGGCGGCGGGACGAGGACGCTCGGGACTGGCGGGTTCGCCGGAGACCTCTAGAGTGTGGCGGTCAGCCGGGACGAACCGGACGGACGTCGAGGGAGACCTGTGGCCGAGCCCGTGCTCAACGACCTGACCGTCGTCGTCCTCGCCGCCGGCGGGGGCACGCGGATGAAGTCGAAGACCCCGAAGGTGCTGCACGAGATCGGCGGGCGCAGCCTCGTCGGCCACGTGCTCGCCGCGGTGCGCGAGACCAGCCCCCGCGCGGTCGTGACCGTCGTGGGCCACCAGCGCGAGCTCGTGGGTCCCCACGTCACCGACCTGATGCCCGAGTCGCTGCTCGCGGTCCAGGAGGAGCAGAAGGGCACCGGCCACGCGGTGCGCGTCGCGGTCGAGGCCGCGGCCACGACCACCGGCACGGTCCTCGTGGCGTACGGCGACACCCCGCTGCTCACGGGGCAGAGCCTGCGCGACTTCGTGGCCGAGCACGAGGCCGCGCAGCGTGCCGTCAGCCTGCTGTCGGGCGACGTGGCCGACCCCGCCGGCTACGGCCGGGTCGTGCGCGACGCCGACGGCGAGGTGCTCGCGATCGTCGAGCACAAGGACGCCAGCCGATCCGAGCTGGAGATCACCGAGATCAACTCCGGGATCATGGCCTTCGAGGCCGGGTTCCTCGTCGAGGCGCTGCCGCGGCTGGGCAACGACAACGCCAAGGGCGAGTACTACCTCACCGACCTCGTCGGCCTGGCCCGCGACGCCGGCCTGATGGTCGGCGCGCACCTGCTCGAGGACGTCGTGCAGACCGAGGGCGCCAACGACCGCGCCCAGCTCGCCGGCCTCGGCCGGCTGCTCAACGACCGCGTCGTGGACCGCTGGATGCGTGAGGGCGTCACGGTCGTCGACCCCGCCACCACCTGGATCGACGTCGGCGTCGAGCTGGAGCGCGACGTGACGATCCTGCCCGGCACCCAGCTGCTCGGCACGACCTCGATCGGCGAGGACAGCGTCGTCGGGCCCGACTCGACGCTGCGCGACTGCCACGTCGGTCGCGGCGCCACGCTCACCCGCGTCCACGGCGACTCCGCCGAGATCGGCGACGGAGCCACCGTGGGTCCCTACTCCTACCTCCGCCCCGGCACCCGCCTGGGCGCCGCCGGCAAGATCGGCGGCTTCGTCGAGACCAAGAACGCCGTCATCGGCGACGGTGCCAAGGTCCCTCACCTCTCCTACATCGGCGACGCCGAGATCGGCGAGGGCACCAACATCGGGGCCGGCACCATCACCGCCAACTACGACGGGGTCGCCAAGCACCGCACGGTCGTCGGCAGGCACGCGCGCACCGGCTCCAACAACACCTTCGTCGCCCCGACCACCATCGGTGACGGCGCCAGCACCGGCGGCGGAACCGTCGTCCGCGGCGACGTCCCGCCCGGTGCGCTGGCCGTCAGCTCCGGCCCGATGCGGGTCATCGACGGGTGGGCGGAGGAGAAGCGCGCCGGCACCGCCCAGGGCGAGGCCGCAGCGGCCGCCCGGCGAACGCCCGATGACCACGACGTGACCGATCCCTCGTCCCAGCCACCGGCCAGGGACTTGGGCTGAGCACTCCCACCCGGGCAGAATCCTGCCCGCCCACCCCACCTCCGTCCTGCAGGAGCGGCGCATCGTGACCGGATACAAGAAGACCACCGAGAAGAACCTGATGGTCTTCAGCGGCCGGGCCCATCCCGCGCTGGCCGAGGAGGTGGCCGGCATCCTCGGCACCGACCTGGTGCCGACCTCGGCCTACGAGTTCGCGAACTCCGAGATCTACGTCCGCTACGAGGAGTCCGTCCGCGGCTGCGACGCCTTCGTGATCCAGAGCCACACCGCTCCGATCAACGAGTGGATCATGGAGCACCTGATCATGGTCGACGCCCTCAAGCGGGCCTCGGCCAAGCGCATCACCGTGGTCATGCCGTTCTACGGCTACGCCCGCCAGGACAAGAAGCACCGCGGCCGCGAGCCGATCTCGGCCCGCCTGATGGCCGACCTGTTCAAGACCGCCGGCGCCGACCGGCTGATCTCGGTCGACCTGCACGCCGACCAGATCCAGGGCTATTTCGACGGCCCCGTCGACCACCTGATGGCGCTGCCGATCCTCACCGACTACGTGATGGAGAAGTACGGCAACCAGCCGCTGTGCGTCGTGTCCCCGGACGCCGGTCGCATCAAGGTCGCCGAGCGCTGGTCGGCCAAGCTCGGCGGCGCCCCGCTGGCCTTCATCCACAAGACCCGGCGCACGGACCGACCCAACGAGACCGTCGCCAACCGCGTCGTCGGTGAGGTCGCCGGCAAGATCTGCGTGCTGACCGACGACATGATCGACACCGGCGGCACGATCGTGAAGGCCGCCGAGGCGCTGATGGCCGACGGTGCGGCCGGCGTCATCATCGCCGCCACCCACGCGATCCTCTCCGACCCGGCGGTCGACCGGCTCAAGAACTCCCCGGCCGTCGAGGTCATCGTGACCAACACGCTCCCGATCGCCGAGGACCGGGTCTTCGACAAGCTGACGATCCTCTCGATCGCCCCGCTGGTCGCCCGCGCCATCCGCGAGGTCTTCGAGGACGGTTCGGTCACCTCGATGTTCGACGGGCACGCGTAGGTCCAGCCACCCCGGGGGACACCCCGTCCGAGGACTCAGCCGCGGGCGTCGTACGCCGCCCGCGACCGCTCCACCTCGTCGATGTGGGCGCGCGCCCACGCGTCGAGCCCGGCGACGGCCTGCACGAGCGTGCCGCCGAGCGGGGTGAGGGTGTACTCCACCCTCGGCGGCACCTCCGCGTGCACCTCGCGGGTCACCAGCCCGTCGCGCTCGAGCGCACGCAGCACCTGGGTCAGCACCTTCGGGCTCACGCCCTCGATGCGGCGCTGCAGCTCGGTGAACCGGCACGTCCGCTCGGCCAGGAGCAGCAGGACCAGGACCGTCCAGCGGTCACCGATCCGGTCCAGGACGGTGCGTGTCGGGCAGGCGGCGGCGTAGGGGTCCGCGATCGGCGACGTGCTCACGCCATCACTATCCAGCAGGTAACCACGGCACTTCAAGGTGCCTACTACCTATTGGGAAGTATCACGTGGTGGTGCCGGTTGTGCGTGGCGTCAGCGTCACCCCACGAGAGGAACCACCCATGTCCCGCACCATCACCGTCGTCGGCGCCACCGGTCAGCTCGGCCGTCTCGCTGTCGAGGCGCTCCTCGAGCGCGGCGTCGCCCCCTCCGACATCCGCGCCACCGGCCGCGCCACGGAGCGGCTCGCCGACCTCGCCGATCGCGGGGTGCAGGTCCTCCGGGTCGACCGGGACGACGAGGCAGCCGTCGCCGACGCCGTGCGGGGCGCCGCCGCCGTGCTGTTGGTCTCCGGGACCGAGCCCGGCCGCGTCGAGCAGCACCGCAGGGTCGTCGAGGCCGCACGCGAGGCCGGTGTCGAGCAGCTCGTCTACACCTCGGGCCCGCACGCGCGGGGCTCGTCGGTGCAGCTGCTGGCCGACCACGCCACCACCGAGGAGCTGCTCGAGACCTCAGGTGTGCCGCACACCGTGCTGCGCAACGCGTGGTACGTCGAGAACTACACCGCCCAGGTCGAGACCTACCGGGCTCACGGGATGGTCGGGTCTGCCGGCGACGGGCGGGTGTCGCTCGCCCCGCGCCGCGAGTACGCCGAGGCTGCGGCCGTGGTGCTGACCACCGACGGCCATCTCGGGAAGGTCTACGAGCTCGGCGGCGAGGCCCACACGCTGGCCGAGGTCGCGGCGGTCATCGGCGAGACCATCGGCCAGGAGGTCGCCTACACCGACGTGCCGGTCGAGCAGCTCCAGCAGGTCCTCGCCGGCGCCGGCGTGCCCGCCCCGATGGATGCGGTGCTCGCCGACGTCGACCGGGGCATCGCGGCCGGAGAGCTGCTGGTGCCGACGACCGACCTCGAGACGCTGCTCGGCCGCCCTGCCACCGACCTGCGCCAGGCGGTCAAGGAGGCGCTGGCCTGACCCGAGCCCCTCCGGCCCCTCAGCCCAGGTCGTCCAGCGCGTCGTTCCACTGTCGCGCCAGGACCGTCGGGACGTCGCCGGCCAGCACCTCCGCGAGCCGTGAGCGCTGGTCGGCGTCGAGGGCCAGGGCGGGGAAGGCGTTGCGCCCCAGGACCAGGCTGAACCCCTGGCCGCGACGGCGGGCGATGTCGGGCCCCTGGGTGAGGTAGGCGTCGACGTACGGCGCGCAGAGCTCGGGCCGCGAGGCGTCCCAGAGCCCGGCGGCGAGCGACTCGAAGAGCCGATTGGAGACGTCCGGCTCGGTCATCGCCGCCCAGGCCTCGGCCTTGGCCGCGCTGGTGGGGCGGGCGGCCAGCGCCCGCGCGGCGCCGAGGTCGCCCGCGTACGAGCCGTCCGCGACGCGGGCGGCCTCGATCCGCTCGGCGTCGACGGCTCCCAACGTGGCGAGGCGCGCCAGTGCCGACCAGCGCAACGACGGGTCGAGGTCGACGCCGCCGTCGGTGCGCCCGGTCGCCAGCCACCGCTCGAGCAGGTCGGCGTCGCGGGTCGTGGCGACCACGCCGCGGGTCAGCGCCACCGCCACCTCGGGGTCGGGGGAGAGGGCGAGCCCGGCCAGGCAGGCACCGGCCACGCCCGTGGTCACGTCGCCCACCTCGTCAGGGGAGGCGGTGCGGCTGCGCACCGGCCCCAGGGTGCGGTCGAGCACGGCCGCCACCAGCGTCGAGGAGGTCTCGGTCGCGAGGTGCGCGCGCACGACGTCGACGTACGCCGGCACCCGCATCGCCCCGGTGCGCACCTCGTCGAAGCAGTGCGCCCACAGCACGGTGCGGACCAGGTCGTCGGTGACGTCGCCGAGGTGGTCCCGGACGAACAGGTCGCCCTGCTCGTCCAACCGCAGCCGCACGAAGGACTCGCCGCGGCTGTTGGGCACGACCACCAGCCCGGCCCACTCCGGCAGCGGGACGGGGTCGTCGGCGAGGTCGACCGGGCGCTCGCCGGCGACCGTGCCGTCGGCGGCGAACGCGGTGACGGAGAAGCGGTGCGGCCGCGAGCCCTCACGGCGCAGCACCGGCACCCCGGCGTCGTCGCGGCCGACGACCACCGTGTCGAAGCCGGGGGTGCGCAGCCAGGCGTCCGCCCAGGCACGCACGTCGCGCTCCGAGGCCTCGTCGAGAGCGGAGACCAGGTCGTCGAGCGTCGCGTTGTCGAAGGCGTGCCGCGTCAGGTGCGCGTTGACGCCCGCCAGGAAGTCCTCGTCACCGAGCCAGGTCACCAGCTGGCGCAGGCAGGAGTTGCCCTTGGAGTAGGAGATCGCGTCGAAGTTGGAGAAGGCGCTGTCGACGTCCGGCACGTCCTCGGGTGCCGGGGCCACCGGGTGGGTCGAGCGGCGCTCGTCGGCGGCGTAGGCGCCCGGCTTGCGCGTGGCCTCGTGGAGCACCAGCGTGCCCGTGAAGCCGGCCCCGGCGTCGGCCACGCGGTAGCCCATGTAGTCGGCGAAGCTCTCGTTGAGCCAGGTGTCCTCCCACCAGCGCATCGTGACCAGGTTGCCGAACCACATGTGCGCCATCTCGTGGGCGATGATCGCCGCCCGGCGCTTGCGGTGGTCGTCGGTGACGCGTCCGCGGGGGAGCAGCTCGTCGCGGTAGGTCACGCAGCCCGGCGTCTCCATCGCGCCCCAGTTGTGCCCCGGCCCGAAGAGCTGGTCGTAGGAGTCGAAGGGGTAGGCCTCGTCGAACAGCGTGGCGTAGTGGTCGAAGCAGTCGGCGGTGATGCGTCTCAGCTCCTCGGCGTCGCGCTCGAGCTCGGCGGCCAGCGAGGCCCGCGCGTGCCAGCCGAACGGCAGTCCCGCGTGCTCCCACGTCACCGAGTGCCACGGTCCGGCGCAGACGACGAAGAGCGAGGGGCACAGCCGCGGGGTGGTGGCGAAGACCCATCGCCCCTCGCGCTCGTCGTGCTCGGTGACCCGGCCGTTGCCCAGCACCGTCCACCGCGGGTCGGCGGTCACCGCCACGTCGAAGGTCGCCTTGAGGTCCGGCTGGTCGAAGCAGGCGAAGACCCGCTGGGCCACGTCGAGGGAGAGGTACGCCGAGGCGTAGGTCTCGCCGTCCTCGGGGTCGGTCATCAGGTGCATGCCGTCGCCGTCGGTCACGTAAGGGACCTCGGCGCGGATGACCAGCTCGACCGGCCGCCCGGTGGGCAGGCCCTCGAGGCGGATGCGGCGACCGTCGTACTCCCAGCCGAGGGCGTCGACGTCGGACTCCAGCGACACGTCCTGGGCCGCGGTCAGCTCCAGGGACGTCGAGGGGTCCGCGGAGGTGAAGCGCACGGTCGTCACGCACGCGAAGCGACCGCGCTCCCAGCCGGTCAGGTCGAGGTCGATCCCGTAGGACTCCACCTCGATGGCGGTGGCGCGGTGGCGGGCCTCGGCGAGCGTCAGCGACATGGCCCCACCGTAGGGCTGCGCTGTGATTCGCCATCGCCCACGGGCTGCCCCTAGACTGCTGCGGTTGCCTCGGCGAGGGAGCGCGCGATCCGATCAGCCACTGACCGGGACGCGGGGCTCCGTGATCGACAGGGCGGACCCCGCGCCGCGCTGCCTGTTCACCCTCGGGAGCGCGGCGCTGTTGCGTCCGGCCCCGCTGCGCCAGGCACCCCCACGCAGCAGCACCCACACGTCAGCAGCAGCACGTACGAGGAGAAGCATGTCCAGCGAGAAGATCGTCGCCGAGGTCCGCACCGAGTTCGGCAAGGGCGCCGCCCGCCGCATCCGCCGCGCGGACAAGGTCCCCGCCGTCGTCTACACCCACGGCGAGGAGCCCAAGCACCTCACCCTGCCCGGCCACGACACGATGATGGCCCTCAAGCACGGCGGCGCCAACGCGCTCGTCGAGCTCGAGGTCGAGGGCGAGCTGCAGCTCGCGCTGACCAAGCAGGTCCAGGTCGACCCGATCAAGCGCTTCCTCGAGCACGTCGACTTCATCGCGGTCAAGCGCGGCGAGAAGGTCACCGTCGACGTCCCGATCCACATCGCCGGCGAGGCCGCCAAGGAGACCCTCGTGGTCACCGAGACCGCTGCGGTCTCCGTCGAGGCCGAGGCGACCCACATCCCCGAGTGGATCGAGGTCTCCGTCGAGGGCGCCGAGGCCGGCACCCTCATCTACGCCTCCGACCTGCAGCTGCCCGCCGGCTCCGAGCTGCTCACCGACCCCGAGACCCTCGTGGTCAACGTGGCGGCCCAGGTCAGCGAGGAGGCCCTCGAGGCCGAGCTCGAGTCCACCGAGGACGAGCTGGGCATCGAGAAGGACGAGGCCGAGGACGCCGAGGCCGCCGAGGGCGACGAGTAAGACTCCGCACTCCCTGCACCAGCCGTACGAGAACGGGCCCGGGTACCCCATGAGCGACGCCAGCACCGACGTGTGGCTGGTCGTCGGCCTGGGGAACCCGGGCCCTTCGTACGCCGGTCACCGGCACAACATCGGCTACATGGTCACCGACGAGCTGGCCCGCCGGATGGGCTCGGGGTTCCGCGCCCACAAGTCCGGTCGCGCCGACGTCGTCGAGGGCCGGCTCACGCCGCCGGGCGTCCCCGGCCCGCGGGTCGTGCTGGCCCGCCCGCGCTGCTACATGAACGAGGTCGGCGGCCCGGTCAAGGCGCTGGCCACCTTCTACAAGGTCGCCCCCGCGCAGGTCGTGGCGATCCACGACGAGCTCGACATCCCCTTCGACACGATGCGGGTCAAGCTGGGCGGCGGCGACAACGGCCACAACGGTCTGAAGTCGATGCGCTCCTCCTTCGGCACCGGCGACTTCCACCGGGTGCGGGTCGGCATCGGCCGACCCCCGGGTCGCCAGGAGGTCGCCGACTTCGTGCTGTCGGACTACTCCTCGGCCGAGCGCAAGGTGCTGCCCTTCGTGGTCGACACCGCGGCTGACGCGGTCAAGACCCTGGTCGCGGACGGCCTGGAGAAGACCCAGCAGCGCTTCAACAGCTGAGCTTGTCCAGAGATCGGCGGGCACCTTCGACGAGCTGCTCCGGCGAAACCGTGTTGCGCCGTGCCGCGGGGCGCGCCATCGGCGTCAGCAGCGGATGTGCCAGTCAGTCTTGCAGGGCTGGCGGGCACGACTTGGCTGGCCTGCGCCTCGTCTGGGCCAGTGGTCGCACGGAGCCCTCGAACAGCGTGATGGCGGCCAGAGCGCACACATGATTGTTGGTGATGCGCTGCCCCGAGACAGGGAGCGGGTACTCAGGCAGGTCATACCAAGCGCAAATGTGCTGCACCTTCGCGTGTTCGTCCTCAGTTAGGTCAAGGGCTCGCTGCACGTGCGCATCCTCTGCGTAGTCCCAGAGCGCACGCGCGATGAGTCGCTTAGACAAACTGCGCCACAGGGCGCGTGTCCCACCCCTGACCAAGCGGTCGAGCAAGGCGTTCGGTGCTTGCGCGTAGGCGCCCGTCCGCGCGATCCACGCCCAGTTGCCTGGTTCGGAGTGCACCTGACACGGCATACGTGTCGCCGGCACTCCAGTCGCACCGATCTCGGCACGACCGGCCGCGCTGCGGCAGATGAGTGCGGAACCCATTGTGAATGGTGAGCGTCCCAGTGGCATGAGGTGCCGGATAGGAAGCATCGCTGCATCGGTCGTTGTCCTTGTCGTTGCCGCGGGCTGCGGCGATGCGAAGAACGCGGAACCCGCCGAGGAGGCCGCAAAGTGCGACAAGGGCGGGTTGGGCACGGCTCTGGACATCCCAGGCCCGGGCAAACCATTACCGGAGGAAGCGGTCGAGGCCTACCTCGACGCGTTCGTCGTGGTGAGCGTGCAGGAGGACGGAGAGAACGCCACGGTCATCGCCGAGGCTCCGGGCAGCGATGCCGTACGCCTGTACGACCTCACGCGCCGCGAGGACGGTTGGTGGCCGGACGGCTACACCGAGTGCTGACTCCCACCGCGTGGCAGAAGAGCGCGTCCTATGCGCGAGCTTGGGCGAACTCGCCAGGGTGTCGACAACTTCAGGATGGAACAAATCGCACCAGGCGCCCTGCTCCTTGACTACGGCGATGGTGGCCGTTTCCGTGTTGGGGTGACCGAGCAGAACGACTGAGACATCCGCTCCTCGGGCGAAGAGGATGACTGGCTACTTGGTGAAGACGCGCTCCAGTTCGCGTCCAGACTGAAGGTCGAGTCGGACGAGCCAGCCCGAGAAGGCGATGGCTAACAACGTGTCATCTTCGATGCGAGCGTCAACCCACGCACCCTCGGGACCATCGGGTGGGTGTGCGCGCCATGCCACAGAACCGTCCGATCGCACACGGGCGATAACGCCGTAGTAGCCGTCGCCCGTCTGTTCGAGCACAAGCCGGTCCTCGCTGCTGGGTAGCGCCACGAACTTGTCCACACGAGCATCGTGACATCCGCTCATCGGCTGCTTGTTCCATTGACCTCAGGACCATGAGCGGATGTCCGGGCGGCGGCAGGTCACGTCCTGAGGGTGAACTCGATCTGGTTGTTCGCGAGGACGCGGGTCTGGTAGCGGTCGTCGTGGGCTCTGCGGTGGTGGGTGGGGCACAGCAGGCGGCCGTTGGCCAGGTCGGTGGTGCCGCCGGCGGCCCAGGGTTGGTCGTGGTGGGCGTGGCAGAACCACGCTGCGGTGTGGCAGCCGGCGGCGGTGCCGCCCTTGTCGCGGGTGGCGAGGGCGATGCGTTGGGCGCGGGTGAAGAGCCGCTTGCGGCGGCCGACGTCGAGGACCTCGCGTCTGCCATCCAGGACGACGGGGATGATGGCGGCCTCGCAGGCAAGGCGGCGGGCGGTGTGGGCGGCGATCCGGTCACCGGTGTCAAGGGTGGCGGCCGCCAGCCCACCGGTGAGGGTCTCGAGGGTCATGGTGACCACCACCGTCGCGCCGGTCGACATCTCGGGGACCTGGGAGCCGTCGAGGCGTTCCAGCAGCTCGCAGAGGGCGGCGCCGAGCTCGACGGCGGTGGCGGCTTTGACCGGCTCCGGCCGCTCACCCTCACCCTGCTCGGCCGCCGTGGCGGGCGTGGACGCCAGGGCGGGTTTGTCGTGGACGACCAGGGCCAGCAGCTGCTTGCGGAGCATCCCGGCATGCAGCTCGGGGACGGTGAACCGGCCATGCACGCTGCCCTGCCCGTCAGGGGTCATGGTCAGCATCGTCTTCCGCGCGGCTGCGCGTTCCTCGGCCTCCAGGCGGGCTGCCTCGTGGGCGTCGGCCACCGCGGGGGCGACGACGTCGAGGACCCGGTCACCCAGCACGCGCAGGTCGCAGGCGTCGTGATGGCCAGCGAGGTCGACCAGCCGCTGCTCGGCAGCAGCCCGCACGGTGGCGGGGATGTCGGCGGGTAGGGCGTCGAGGGCGCGGGCGATGACCTCGGCCTGCTCGGTGTTCACCCGGCCGGCGGCGTACCCCTCCCGCAGCCGCTCGTAGGTCTCCAACGCCGCGGCGAGGTGCACCGCCCGGCGCGACGACCTGACGGTGGTGCGGGTGGCACGTGCCAGCCACGTCGCGGTGGTCGCGGCGCCGGTGGCCTCCTCGACCCGCACGGACGAGGCGTGCGCGAGGACGCGGTGCTTGAGCTCACCGAGCCGTGCCTCGGCCGCAGCGATCTCCACCAACGATGCGGCGGTCGCGGTCTGGTCGAGACCGATCAGGGAGACCTTGTCGAGGTCGGTGAGCGCACCGGCGATGACCGCGACACCGCGGTCGACCTGGTGCTCCCCTTCGCGGGGCCCCCGAGGATCGTCCAGTGCTCCCATGACCTGAATCTTCCAGGCAGCACCGACATTCCGAGGCGCCTGCGGGGTCAGAGGAATGTCGCAACACCCCCTGCCCCGAGGGGGATGTTGTGCCGACTCCACCGATGCCCGCCGATCAGCTCGACTTGATTCATTGCTTGCTGCGGCGTGGCGAGAACCGGAAGGTGATCGCTGCGCGCGCTGGCGTGTCGTCCAGGACGGTGTATCGGGTGCTGGCCAGGCT
>NZ_LUPI01000024.1:0-25447 GCF_001627265.1 Nocardioides sp. REDSEA-S30_B4
CCTGCCCGTCCCCCACCAGACCGCGCACGACGCTCGCCTGACCCCCGGAGACCAGCCATGACGATCCTCGCCACCACCGCGGCACCGAGCCACCGGGACCGCTCCCGCTCGGCCCGCGCCCGCGGCTTCCTGGTCAACCTGGGGCTCACGCTCACGATGCTCGTGGCGCTCGCGTTCCTGCTGCCCAGCCTGATGGGGCTGCAGCGCTACGTGATCATGGGCGGCTCCATGGAGGGCACCTACGACCTCGGGTCGGTCGTGCTCTCCGAGGTCGTCCCCGTCTCCGAGCTCGAGGTCGGCGACGTGATCACCTACGTCCCGCCCGCCGAGTCCGGCATCACCACCCTCGTCACCCACCGCATCGTCTCGATCGACGGCGAGGACCTCCGCACCCAGGGCGACGCCAACCCGGCCGTCGACCCGTGGACCTTCCAGCTCACCGCCGCGACCCAGCCGCGGGTCGTCGCCCACGTGCCGTACGCCGGCTACGTCTTCATGGCGCTGGCCGACCGCGGCACCCGGATGGCGCTCATCGGCCTGCCGGCCGCCCTCATCGCGCTGTGGAGCCTGGTCGAGCTGGGCCGCGCGCTGCGCCCGGAGCGGCCCGTCGAGCCCGCCGTCGCCGCCACTCCCGCGACGAGCGCCGAGCCCCGCACCCCCGCCCTCGTCTGATCCCCACACCCCACCCCCAGCAGGACCGCGGGTGTCGACCCGTGCCCGGGACATGACCCGGACGTGACCTGCGTGTGGGGTCCGTGTGACCCGCGCTGCGACAGAGTTCCGATCAGTCCCTCCCCCAGGAATCGAGCTCCCGTGAAGACCCGTGCCCAGCACCGTGCCGCCCGTCGGGCGAGCGTCGTCGGCCGCCCCTCGCGGCGCCTGCTGACGGTGCTGCTGGTCGTGCTGGTCACCGCCGGCACCAGCTGGTTCTCCGGTGCGAGCTTCACCTCCTCCTCCTTCACCTGGGCCACCGTCGGCGCCGCCGCGGACTACCACCCGCCGACGGTCACCGTCACGAGCCCCGGCGCCACGGTCTCCGGCACCGTCACCGTGCAGGCCACCGCGAGCGACTCCGCCAGCGGTGTGGCGAGCGTCCGCCTCGAGCACGCCCCCGCCGGCTCGGGCTCCTGGACCACGCTCTGCACCGACACGACCGCGCCGTACTCCTGCTCGTGGAACACCACGCTCGTCGCGGACGGCGACCACCGCCTGCGCGCCCTGGCCACCGACGTGGCCGGCTTCAGCGCCACCTCCGCCGAGGTCACCACGCGCGTGGCCAACCCCGCGAGCGTCACCCTCACGACCGTCCCCGACATCGTCCGGGGCACGGTCCCGCTGTCGGCCACCATCACCGGCGCCGGGAACCGCAGCGTCTCCAGCGCCTTCCAGCACCGGGTCGACGGCGCCACCACCTGGACCACGATCATCGGCTGCTCCGCCGTCGCGGGGACCACCCCGTCCTGCTCCTGGGCCACCGGCACCCTCGCCGACCTCTACGACGTGCGCGTGGTCAGCACCGTCGGCACCGGCGCGTCCGCGCAGACCGTCAGCGCCGAGCAGCTCGACGTCGTGGTCGACAACCTGGCGCCGACGGTGAGCATCACCTCGCCGTCGGGGACCATGAGCGGCACCGTGCAGGTGGTCGCCGTCCCGCTGGACGAGGACTCCGGCGTCGAGCGTGTCGAGCTGTCCTACAAGCTGGCCACGGCCTCCACCTACACGCCGCTGTGCACGATCTCGACCGACCCCTATCGCTGCGCGCTCAACACCACGAGCCTGACCAACCTGGCCAGCTACGACCTCCGCGCGATCGCCTACGACGAGGCCGGCAACGTCAGCACCGCCGCTGTCGTGCGACGCCAGGTCAACAACGGCCTCGCGACCATCACCATCACCTCGCCGCTGACCGGCGACCTGGTGACCGGCACCCGGACGATCACCACCGACCACTCCACCCCGCTGGGCACGTCGGCGAGCAGCGTCCGGATCGAGGCCCGCCTCGCCGGCGGCAGCTACGCCACGATCTGCACCGACACCACCGCGCCGTACTCCTGCACCTGGGCGACCGCGAGCCTGGCCTCGGGGACCTGGGAGCTGCGCGCCACGATGACCTATGGCGGCGCCCTGACCGTCACCTCCCCGGTCGTCACCGTGACCGTCGACAACAACCCGCTCAAGGCGCTGGACGTCCAGGCGGCCAACGGAGGCGTGGCGAACGTCCCCGGCGCCGGCGACACGATCGTGCTCACCTACCAGGGCGTCGTGGACCTCACGACCGTCAAGGCCGGGTGGACCGGCGAGAGCACCCCGCTCACGGTCACCTTCGCCGACAAGGCGGTCTCGCCGTCCACGAGCGGCGACCGGGCCGGCTTCAGCGTCCCGCTGGGCTCGGTGGTCTTCGTCCAGAACTACGTCAAGAAGAACAAGTCGGTCGCGATCCCGGCCACGATGACCGCCGAGACCTCGGCGTCAGGGGGTGTCGCCCTCACCGTCATCACGGTCACGCTCGGCACCAGCACCTCCACCGACCTGCGCTCCAGCACCACGGCCGGGGCCATGCGGTGGACCCCCTCGGCGAGCGTGCGCAACACCGGTGGAGTGGCCTGCTCGACCACGCCGGCGACCGAGTCCGGCGCCAGCGACCGGGACCTGTGACACCTAGGCTGCACCCGTGACCACCGCCACTCCCGGGACCCCCACGACCGTCCTCATCGTCGAGGACGACGAGGACATCGCGCTGACGCTGAAGCGGATGCTCGAGCGGCAGGGGTACGCCGTGACCTGGGTGACCACGGGGGCCGAGGCCCTCGACGCGATCCGCGCGGTCCCGCACGTGGTGCTGCTCGACCTCGGCCTGCCCGACATGGACGGGCTCGACGTGTGCCGCCAGGCCCGCGAGGAGGGGTACGACGGCGGGATCATGATCCTCACCGCCCGCTCCGACGAGCTCGACCGGGTCGTGGGGCTGGACTACGGGGCCGACGACTACCTGCCCAAGCCGTTCCCGATCGCGGAGATGCAGGCCCGCGTCCGGGCGCTGGCCCGCCGGGCGGCGCGCACCCTGGGCGGCACGCCCGCGCCGACCGGTGCCGACGAGGCGGACGCACCCCCGCCCCCGGCGACTCCAGCACCGAGCAGCCCGTCGACCGGACACGCCGCCCCCGGAGCCACCGGGGCCCCCGCCGCCCGCGCCCTGCGCGTCAACACCGCCGCTCGCCGGGTCTGGGTCGGCGAGCAGGAGCTGACCCTGACCACCAAGGAGTTCGGCGTGCTGGCCCTCCTCGACGCCGAGCGCGGGTCGGTCGTGACCCGCGAGACGCTGATGGCCACCGTGTGGGACGAGAACTGGTTCGGCTCCACCAAGACCCTCGACGTCACGATGGGCCGGCTGCGCGCCAAGCTCGAGGACGCCGGCGCGGACGTCGAGGTCGTCACCGTCCGCGGCGTCGGGTTCCGGCTCGAGGACGACACGTGCGCTCCCGACTGACCCTCGCCTTCGGGCTCCTGGGCGTCATCGTCGTCGCCACCTTCATCCTCTTCCGCGCGGTGACCATCACCGACCTCGCCGAGGACGACGTCCGTCGTCAGGTGCAGCGCGAGGCGCTGGTGACCGCCACGCTCCTCGGGCAGGGCCTGTCCGCCGACCAGCCGCCGCCGTCCGCGGAGGCGCTGGCGCCGTTCGCGCTGCCCGACCGCTCGGTCGCGGTGAGCATCGAGGGACAGGGCAGCACCGTGGCGACCGGGCCGCAGTGGCGCGAGGAGGACCGCGGCGACGCGATCACCGCCTCTGCCACCGTCGAGGCCGTGACGGTGGAGGTCGCCGCCCCGATGCGGGAGGTGGACCGACTGGTCTCGGCCGCCCTGCCGTCGCTGCTGGCCCTCGGCTCGGCCCTGGTCGTGCTCGCGGTGGTGCTCGGCGCCCTGGTCGCCGCCGGCCTGTCGCGCCCCTTCCAGCAGCTCGCCGGTGCCGCGAACGCCCTGGCCCGCGGTCGCTCCGACCTGCGCATCCCCCGCACCCGCATCTCCGAGGCGCGAGCGATCGGCACGGCGCTGCAGGGCGGCGCCGAGCAGCTGCGCGGCTCCCTGGAGCGCGAGCGGGCCCTGGCGCTGCGGGCCTCCCACGAGCTGCGGACCCCGCTGACCGGGCTGCGCCTGGCGCTGCACGAGCTCACCGACCGCGACGACGCGCCACCGGACCTCGTGGAGGCCGCGGGGGTCGCGGCCCGGCACGTGGACCGGCTCGACCGCGCCGTCGGCGAGGTCCTCGAGGACACCCGCAACCACCCCGTCGTCGCCGGTGCGCAGCTGCCGCTGTCGCTGGTGGCGCCCGCACTGGCGCAGCGCTGGGCCGACACCCTGTCGGTGGCCGACGTCGAGATCGAGGCCGAGCTGCTCGGCGACGGCTCCCTGGTCGTCACCCCGGGGCCGCTGGAGCAGCTTCTCGACGAGGTGCTGGCCGCCGTGCTGGCCCACCGCGGACGTGCGGTGCGCCTGGCGCTCGACGGCGAGGAGCGGCACGTCCGGGTGACGGTGCAGGTCCTCGCATCGTCGGTCCACGACCCGACGCCCGAGGCCGAGCGTGCCCTGCGGCGGGCCCGGGCGGTCGCCGAGACCGTGGGTGGCCGGATCGGCGGCTCGGTCGTCGCCGAGGACGGGCTGAGCGTGGTGCTCCCCCGCCGCTGACCAGCCCTCAGTCGTCGGCGCAGTCGCGGCAGAGCCCGGACAGCGCCACGTGGTGCGGGTCGAGGCGGAAGCCGGCGGAGGCGTCGAGCCGGCGGCGTACGTCGTCGAGGACGTCGTCGGGCAGGTCGATGACCCGGTGGCAGGTGCGGCACTGCGCGTGCACGTGCGCCGGCATCCCGCCCGCGGTGTCGGCGAGGTGGTAGGCGGTGCCCGACGCGAGGTGGACGTGGGTGACGACGCCGACCTCGGCGAGGGTCTCGAGGGTGCGGTAGACGGTGGTGAGGTGGATGCCCGGCCAGCGCTCGGCGATGTCGGCGGTGATCTGCTCGACCGTGGGGTGGCCCTCGGCCCGCGACAGCGCGTCGATGACCGCACGGCGCGGCATGGTGATCCGGTGCCCGCGCTCGCGCAGTGTCGCCAGCACCGCCTCGACGGCGTCCACGGCGTCCCCGCTCACAGGACCGCCGCCCGCGGAGCGCGCTGCAGGCCGCGACCACCGGTCGCCATCAGCACCAGCGCGAACACCGTCGCCCCGGTCAGCACGATGGTGGTGCCCGAGGGCACGTCGAGGTGGTAGCTGAGGTTCATGCCGACCAGGCCGCACAGCGCGCCGATCGCGCTGGAGAGGCACAGCATCGTGGCGAACCGGTGCGTGAGCATCCGCGCGACGACCGCCGGGATCACCAGGGTGGCCGCCACCAGGGTCACGCCGATGATCGACAGCGTGGCGAGGATGGCCAGGGACAGCACCAGCATGAGCAGGGCGTCGGTGCGCGCGACGCGCACGCCGCTGACGTCGGCGACCTCGGGGTCGAAGGTGGCGAAGAGCAGCGCCCGGTAGCGGGTCAGCACCACGGCGACGGTCAGCGCGCTGACGGCCACGAGCGTCCACACGTCGGCGGTCGAGATGCCGATGATGCTGCCGAAGAGAGCCGCGTCGAAGCTCGGTCCGCGGTTGCCGAAGACGGTCAGCAGCGCGACACCCAGGGCGAAGGAGGCGGTGGTGATGACGCCGATCGCGGCGTCCGCGCCGATCCGGTGCGCCCGCGAGACCCGGTTGATCGCCAGCGCCGAGGCGAAGCCCCAGATGCCCGCGCCGAGGACGTAGTTGAGGCCGATCACGCTGCTCGCGGCGAAGCCGCCGAAGATCGCGTGCGAGAGCCCGTGGCCGATGTAGCTCATGCCGCGCAGCACGACGTAGACGCCGACCAGCCCGCACAGCGCGCCGGCCAGGGTCGCCACGACGACGCCCTTGACGAAGAAGGCGTAGCCGAAGGGCTCCAGCAGGGTCTCGATCACGGTCTCGATCACGGGGCCTCCACCACCGGCCGGCGGGGGTGGCGCTTGCGGTCGAGCACCACCGGCATGCCGAGGTGCTCCAGCACGTCCATCGGCGCCCCGAAGGTCTGCTCGAGGACGGTCGGGGTCATCACGTCGGCCGGGGCGCCCCGACGCAGCACGGTGCCGTTCATCGCGACCAGGTCCGGCACGTGCGCCGCAACGCCGTTGAGGTCGTGGGTGGTCAGCAGGATGGTCATCCCGTCGTCGTGCAGGTGCCCGAGCAGGTGCAGCATCTCGTGCCGCGTGGCGACGTCGACGCCGCTGGTGGGCTCGTCGAGGAGCAGCAGCTGCGGGTCGCGCAGCAGCGCGCGGGCCAGGAACATCCGCTGCTGCTGGCCCCCCGAGAGCTCACGGATGTGCCGGTCGGCGAGGTGGGCGATGCCCAGCCGGTCCAGCACCTCGGTGACCGCCCGCCGCTCGGCGCGGGTGGCCCACGGCAGCCACCGGTCGCTGCGGACCATCAGCACGCACTCGGCCACCGTCACCGGGAAGGACCAGCTGACCGTCTCCAGCTGCGGGACGTAGCCCACCCGCAGCCCGCGGGCCCGCTCGATCCGCCCCGCGGTCGGGCACAGCGTGCCGAGCGCCAGGCGCAGCAGGGTGGTCTTGCCGGCCCCGGACGGACCGACCACGCCGACGAAGTCACCGGCCCGCAGGGTCAGGTCGACCCCCGCGAGCACCGGCGCACCGTCGTACGACAGCTCGACGGAGTCGAGGCGGACCAGGGGCTCGTTCACGGTGCCCATCCAACAGCACGGCTCACGGGGGTCACAGACTCACCGGGGCTCACTGGCTCACCGGGGCTCACTGGGGGTAGGTCGCCTCGTCCGGGACCGCCGGGGTGACGTCGAGCGCCTCGAGGGTCGGGGCGCTGCCGCCGAGACCGGTGAGCATGGTGACGTAGTTGGAACGCATCAGGCCCAGCCACGAGTGCTCGGGGTCGCCGGGAGCACCGGGCAGGTCGTCATCACGCAGCGTGTCCTCGTAGCGCGCACCGGTGGCGCGGCCGATCTCCTCCAGCGCGTCGGAGGGGAAGACCTCCGAGCCGAAGATCGTCGGCACCTCCTGCTCACGGACCTGGTCGATGAGCCGCGCAACCTCCTTCGGCGTCGGCTCGGCGAAGTCCTCGGGCTGGATGGCGCCGATCACCTGCCAGTCGTAGGTCTCGGCGAAGTAGGCGTAGGCGTCGTGGTAGGTCAGCAGCACCCGCTCGTCGGCGGGCACCGACTCCTGGTCGGCGCGCAGCGCGTCGGAGAGCTCGGTGGCCTGCTCCTCGAAGGAGGCCAGGTTGGCGTCGTACGTCGCCTCGCCCTCGGGGTCGAGGTCCACGAGGTTCTCGTGAACCAGCTCGGCGTAGCGGATCGCCCAGGTCGGGTCGGTCCACAGGTGGGGGTTGGGCTTGCCGTCCTCCTCGGGGAAGGAGAAGTCGTAGAGGTAGTCCGACTCCGGGAGCACCTCGGTGCCGAGCTCGACCAGCCGCCCGTCCTCGCTCATCGTGGCCTCGGCCAGCTCCACCGTCGGCTCCTCGAGCCGCAGCCCGTTGACCAGCACCAGGTCGGCCCGCTCCAGCAGCGCGGAGGCGCTCGGCGGCGGCTCGAAGGTGTGGGAGTTGGTGCCCTCCGGCACCAGGCCCTCGATCGTGGCGCGGTCGCCGGCCACGGCCGCGGTGATCGAGGTGATCGGCGCGACGGTCGTGACGATGCTCAGCTCGCCGTCCTCGGCCACGTCCGAGTCGGTGCCACAGGCGGTGAGGGACAGGGCGAGGACGGCAGCGGCCGCGAGGGCGGCACGGAGGGCACGGGGGGTCCGGGAGGGGCTCATGCCCCGAACCCTAGACGAGACCAACTTGCTTCTGCGAAGAGGTTGCAAAAAGGCGCGGGCGCCGGGCTACGGCAGCTCCCCCGTCAGCCGGGCGTGCCGCTCGGCGCTGGCCTCGTTGAGCCCGGTGATCTCGACCGCGATGCCGCGCCGCTCGTACTTGGTGACGATCGCGTCGAGCGCCGCGACGGTGGAGGCGTCCCAGATGTGGGAGTCCGACAGGTCCACGACGACGCGGTCGGGGTCCTCGGCGTACTCGAACTGGGTGTAGAGGTCGTTGCTGGAGGCGAAGAACAGCTCGCCGGTCACGCGGTAGACCGCCTTGACCCCGTGCTCGTCCTCGACGAGCTCGCGGTGGGTGTCGGTCATGTGGGCGACCCGACGGGCGAAGAGGGTCATCGCCACGAGCACGCCGACCCCGACGCCGATCGCGAGGTTGTGGGTCAGCACGGTGACCACGACGGTCGACACCATCACGGTGGTCTCGGACTTGGGCATCCGGCGCAGGGTGCTGGGCTGGATGGAGTGCCAGTCGAAGGTGGCGACCGAGACCATGATCATGACCGCGACCAGCGCGGCCATCGGGATGAGCGCGACGACGTCGCCGAAGCCGACGACCAGGACGAGCAGGAAGACACCGGCCAGGAAGGTCGAGATCCGGGTGCGCGCGCCGGAGACCTTCACGTTGATCATCGTCTGGCCGATCATCGCGCAGCCGCCCATCCCGCCGAAGAAGCCGGTGATGACGTTGGCGGCGCCCTGGCCCATCGCCTCGCGGGTCTTGTCGGAGTGGGTGTCGGTGATGTCGTCGACGAGCTTCGCGGTCAGCAGCGACTCCAGGATGCCGACGAGGGCCATCGCCAGCGCGTACGGCGCGATGATCTCCAGCGTCGCCACCGAGAACGGCACGTCGGGGACGAACCACGCGGGCAGGCTGTCGGGCAGCTCGCCCTGGTCGCCGACCTCGGGCACGGCCACGGCGGCGACGAGGGTGAAGGCGGTGAGCGCCACGATCGCGACCAGCGGGGCCGGGATGACGGAGTTGACCCGGGGGAACCCGACGATGACCGCGATGCCGACGGCCACCAGCGGGTAGACCGCCCACGGGACGTCGACGAGGTGCTCGAGCTGGGCACCGAAGATGAGGATCGCCAGGGCGTTGACGAAGCCGACCATCACCGAGCGCGGGATGAACCGCATCAGCCGGGCGACGCCCACCAGCGAGAGCAGCAGCTGCAGGACGCCGCCGAGCAGCACGGTGGCGATGAGGTAGTCGTAGCCGTAGTCGCGCATCACCGGCGCGATGACCAGCGCGATGGCGCCGGTCGCGGCCGAGATCATCGCCGGGCGACCGCCCAGGAACGAGATCGCCACCGCCATGGTGAAGGACGCGAAGAGCCCGACCTGCGGGTCGACCCCGGCGATGATCGAGAACGAGATCGCCTCGGGGATCAGCGCCAGCGCGACGACGAGGCCGGCGAGGACCTCGGTGCGCAGCAGCCGCGGCGAGCGCAGCGCCGCCCGCACGGTGTGCTCCGTGGGGTGCAGGTGCTGCTGCGAGGGCTCAGGGGTGTGCCCCGGGGTGTTCTCGGTGGGGGTGACGCTCACCACGTTCTCCGTCCAGACGTGCCGAAGGCCCGGATCAGGGCATCCGGGCCTCTGCGCCCAGGGTACGAAGGTCGCACCCGTCCCGGCGAACCCTGACCTGTGCGAGGAGACTGTGCGGATGCGAGCGATGGTGGTCGACGACGTCCGCGCCCAGCCCGAGGTCCGGGACGTGCCCGCCCCCGAGGCGCCGCCCGGAGGGGTGGTGGTCCGGGTCCTCGCCACCGGGTTGTGCCATAGCGACTGGCACGCGTGGGCCGGCCACGACGACATCGCCTTCCCGCACGTGCCCGGCCACGAGCTGGCGGGCGAGGTGGTCGCGGTCGGCTCCGGCGTACGCCGCTGGGCGGCCGGGGACCGGGTCACGGTGCCGTTCGTGTGCGGCTGCGGGCGGTGCTCGTGGTGCGCCGCCGGGGACGCGCAGGTCTGCCCGGACCAGGAGCAGCCGGGCTTCACGCACTGGGGCTCCTTCGCCGAGCAGGTCGCGCTGCACGCGGCCGACACGAACCTCGTGGCGGTGCCGGACGGGGTCGACATGGCCACCGCGGCCTCCCTGGGCTGCCGCTTCGCGACGGCCTACCGCGCCCTGGTCGCGCGCGCCCGCGTGCAGCCGCAGGAGTGGGTCACCGTCATCGGTGCCGGTGGGGTCGGGCTGAGCAGCGTGATGATCGCGAAGGCCCTCGGCGCCCGCGTGGTGGCCGTGGACCGCAACCCCGGGGCCCTGGAGGCGGCGAGTGCCGTGGGCGCCGAGCACGTGGTGCTCGCCGACGGTCGCGACGTCCCCGCCACCATCGCTGAGCTGACCGGCGGCGGCAGCCACCTGAGCGTCGACGCCGTGGGCAGCGAGCAGACGGCCTCGGACGCGGTGCTGGGCCTGCGCCGTCGCGGCCGGCACGTGCAGGTCGGCCTGCTGCCCTCCATCTCCGGGCACCCGCGGGTGCCGATGGAGCGTGCCATCGCGTGGGAGCTCGACCTGCTCGGCAGCCACGGGATGGCGGCGGTCGACTACCCCGGGATGCTCGCGCTCGTCGCCGACGGCTCGCTGCGGCCCCAGGACCTGGTCGAGCGCACGATCGGGCTCGAGGAGGCCGCCGACCTGCTGCCCCGCTTCGACACCGCGACGCTCGCGGGGATGACCATCATCGACCCGTCCCGCTGACCCGAACCGCTGACCCCACCGTTGACCCCACCGGGCCTAGGCTCGCCACCATGACCGAGGACGCGACCCACGACGTACTGATGGTCGGCTGCGGGGACCTCGGGTCCCGCATCGGGCTGAGGTTGGCCGAGCGCGGCCACCGTGTGCTGGCCCTGCGCCGCGACGCCGCGAAGGTGCCGTCGCCGCTGACCGGGCTCTCGGTGGACCTCGCCACCGACGTGCCCGCCCTGCCCGCACTCTCCCTGCGGTACCTGGTCGTGGCGCTCACCGCGCGGCCGCGGACCGAGGACGCCTACCGCGCGACGTACGTCGACGGGATGCGCCGCGCCCTGGACGCCGTCGCCGCCGCTGGCCAGGTGCCCGAGCGAGCGGTCCTGGTGTCCTCCACCGGGGTGCACGGCGAGCCGGAGGACGGGTCGCCGGTCACCGAGGACACGCCTCCGGCGCCGGCCGACGGCCCCGCGGCGGTGCTGCTGGAGGCCGAGCAGCTGTTCCACGAGCGACTTCCCCGCGGCACCGTGCTGCGCTGCTCGGGCCTGTACGCCGGGGACAGCACCCGCCTGGTCGACCGGGTGCGCGAGGGGACGGACCCCGACCCCGGGCGCTGGACCAACCGGATCCACCGTGACGACGCGGCCGCGGCCGTCGTGCACCTGCTCACCCGGGCCGAGGCACCGGACCCGGTCTACCTCGGCAACGACGACGAGCCGGCCCTGCTGGGGGACGTGGCTCGCGAGATCGCCCGCCTCCTCGGCGAGGACCCGCCGCCCGCCGCCGACGCTGCCCAGGTCGCACCCCACGGCAAGCGCATCTCGAACGCCCGGCTGCGCGCGAGCGGCTGGACCCCGGCGTACCCCACCTATCGCGAGGGGTACGCCGCCCTGCTCCGCCGCTGACACCACCGGCTGCACCGGACGGGTGCTTGACAGATCGAGCCTATTTGTCAACCATGGCGTGACCCTCGACGATCTGGAGCCCCATGTCGACCGCCCCTCTCCCCCGCCGCCGCGCAGCCGCTGCCCGTCTCCGGGCTGCCCGACCCCGGCGAGCGGGTGCCGCCGGTCGCCTGGCCGACGCTCGCGTTGTACGTCGGCACGCTGGCGCTCTTCGCGGTCGAGCTGTACGGCGTGCTGGCCGCGGGGTGGTCGCCCTGGGTCACGGTGCCGATGGGCACGGCGGTCACGTTCCTGATGTTCAGCGTCCTGCACGAGGCGACGCACCACGCGGTGAGCACCAGCGACCGGCTGAACAACCTGATGGGCCACCTGTCGGTGCCGTTCGTGGCGCCGTACGGCACCTTCGGCATGATCGGCTTCATCCACATCGAGCACCACCGCAACACCAACGAGGAGAAGTCGGTCGACCCCGACGCGTGGACCAGCGAGGGCCCGTGGTGGCAGCTGCCGTTCCGCTGGATGACGATCGACCTCTGGTACGTCGTCTTCTACCTGCGCCGCATCCCCCAGCGGCCCCGCGGCGAGGTCGTCGCGACGTCGCTGATGTTCGTGGCGGTCCTCGGCGCCTTCGGCTGGCTGGTCGCGGCCGGGCACGGCGCCACGCTGGCGGTCGCGTTCCTCATCCCGCAGCGGCTCGGCCTGGGCGTGCTGGCGTGGTGGTTCGACTACCTGCCGCACCACGGGCTGCCGTTCACCGGCCGGCAGGACAAGTACCGCGCGACGCGCATCCGCGTGGGCGGCGAGGGCTGGATGACGCCGCTGTTCGTCTACCAGAACTACCACCTGGTGCATCACCTGCACCCGAGCGTGCCGTTCTACCGCTACCTGCGCGCCTGGCGTCGCAACGAGCAGGCCTACCTCGACCGCAACGCCGCGATCTCGACGGTCTTCGGGCGGTCGCTGACCCCGTCGGAGTACCGCACCTGGCGGCGGCTGACCGACGACCTCACGACCACCTCCCCCGCGGCCGAGCCGGGCGGCGACGGGCGGCCGGTCCCCCGGTTCCACCCGCTGCGCGTGGCCTCGGTCGAGGCGGACACGGCCGAGTCGACGGTGGTGACGTTCACGGTCCCGGCCGACTTGGCGGCGGCGTACGAGCACCGGGCGGGGCAGCACGTCACGCTGCGCGCCGTGGTCGACGGCGAGGACCTGCGCCGCTCTTACTCCCTGCTCCCCTCACCCGCGGGCACGCTGCGGGTCGCGGTGAAGCGGATCGAGGGCGGCGTCTTCTCCGGCTACGTCCACGGGCGACTGCGCGCCGACGACATCCTCGACGTGATGACGCCCGCCGGACGCTTCGGCCACGACGCCGAGCCCGCGGACGCGCGTCGCTACGTCGGCGTCGCCGCCGGCTCCGGCATCCCCCCGGTGCTCGCGATCCTCGCCGAGACCCTCGAGGCCGAGCCGCGCTCGACGGCCACGCTGGTCTACGGCAACCGCACCACCGCCTCCACGATGCTGCGCGCCGAGATCGACGCGCTCGTCGAGCGGTACGCCGGCCGGCTGGTCGTCCACCACGTGCTGTCGCGCGAGCTCGGTGCCGCCGCGCGGACCGCTCGGGCCGGGCGCATCGACGCCACGCTGCTCGACGAGCTGGTGTCCGGTGACGTCGACCGCTGGTTCCTCTGCGGCCCCGAGCAGCTGGTCGAGGACCTCTCGGCAGCGCTCCCCGCGCGTGGCGGGCAGGTGCTGACCGAGGTGTTCCACACCGAGCAGGCGCACGCCGACCTCGCGCTCGACGTCGAGAGCCGGGTGACCGTCACCCTCGCCGGCCAGGAGACCTCGTTCGCGCTGCGCTCCAGCGGCGACACCGTCCTCGACGCCGCGCTCCGCGAGGGCGTCGACGCGCCGTACTCCTGCGCCGGCGGCGCCTGCGGCACCTGCCGCGCCAAGGTGCTGCTCGGCCGCGCCGTCATGGACCAGGACCACGCCCTCGACGACGACGAGCGCGCCGCCGGCTACGTGCTCACCTGCCAGGCGCACCCGGTGAGCGAGGAGCTGCGCGTCAGCTACGACGCGTAGGCCCCCGACGTGCGCGCTGTTCGGACTTGTTCGGACTGAGCCGAAGGCCCACCGATTCCTGCGCCGGTCTTTACCTTCTCGGACATGACTCGCTACCTCTCACGAGCCACAGCCGCTCTCGCCCTGACCACCCTGACCAGCACTCTCGTCCCGTTGATGGCCAGCCCGGCCCACGCAGCCGACGACGGTGCGATCACCGGCATCACTATCGAGTACGACTACAACCTCGGATCCACGAGCCGGGGATGCGGCAAAGACACCTACGCGAGCATCTCGATGGTGCTGCCGGGCACGGGCAAGGCCTTCGCGGACACGGAGTACGCAGACGGCTGGGAGGTCGTCTTCGAGGTGGCGGACGCGGACGAAGGCGTGGAGCCGCGAGGCACCGTCTCGACCGACGATGTCTATGCCTCGACCTACGGGGGCGAGAAGTCTCTGAACGTCCGCCTGGAGTGCAAGGCGGCGAGCGCACTGATGGACCTGGGGTACGGCGCGGGCGAGGAGATCCGTCTGACCGTCACATCGGCTGAGTTCGATGGCGGGCGCAAGGTCCTCGACACCACTGAGGCCACCCGTCTCATCACGCCGCTCCAGATCCCGGTGATCGAGCCTCAGCGGGCCAAGAAGAAGGGCAAGAAGTTCCGCATCAGCTCTCAGGTCCTCCTCTGGTCGGCGACAGAGGACGGCTATGCCTGGGTGGCGCCCGGCAGGGCGGTTGAGGTCATCGGACTGTGGAAGGGCTGCCCCTACCGCGAGGTCGAGTCCAAGGAGAACGGGAAGTTCACGGTGACCTGGAAGCGATCGGCGATGCTGAACGGCAAGAACTTCGGTTACTCCATCACCGAGAGCAAGCAGGTCAGCTCCTTCAACGGCGGATGGAAGCGCAAGAGCCAGACGAAGTTCACCCCCACGGAGAGCTACTACAACGGCTGCGGCGGCGCCTGAGGCACGCATCGGAGGGTGGGCGCGGAGCCAGAGCCCACCCTCCGAGGGCGGCCCACTCAGAGCCCGGCGTACACCGCCCGCTCGAACTCGCCGTACAGGCCCCAGGCACCGGGCGCGATGAACGGCAGCGAGTTGGTGTAGATCGAGGCGCAGACACCCGTGGTCCGGTCGATGAAGAAGTGCGTGTTGAACAGCCCAGCCCACGCACCGGTGCCGGCTCGGCGGCCGCCGGGGACGTCCTCGTTGTTGATGAGCAGCCCGTAGCCCCAGGTCCAACCCGGACCGACGCGCAGCGTGTCGGTGATCGGCGGGTCCGCGGTCGGGATCTCGGCCGGGAACGTCAGGTCGCCGAGCTGGTGGGAGAAGGCCTCGTCGACCGTCGACTGCTCGAGGATGCGCACGCCGTCGAGCTCGCCGCCGCGCAGCAGCGCCTGCTGGAAGCGGATGTAGTCGCGCGGCGTGGAGTAGAGACCGTGCCCCCCGGCCCACCAGTCCGGGGAGTCGTTGAGGATGCCGCCGGCCGAGCCCCAGGCGCCGTCCTCGCCCTGCACGTGGACCATGACGACGTTGTCCCGGCGGGCCTCGTCGAGGGCGAACATCGTGTCGCTCATGCCCAGCGGCGTGGTGATGTTGTCGCGGATCACCACGTCGAGGGTCGTCCCGGCGACGGACTCCACGACCTTGCCGAGCCAGTCGGTGTTGATGCCGTACTCGAACCGCTCACCGGGGTGCGAGGTCATCGGCGCCTTGAACGCCTCGACCGACCCGGGCACCACGTTGGGGATGCCGGTGGCGGACTCGTACTTCACGAGGTCGTCGTTCCAGAACCAGTAGCCCAGGCCGCTGGTGTGGGTGACGAGGTGGCGCACGGTGGCGGGGGTCCGCGGATCGACCAGGATGGGGGTGTCGCCGTCCCACCCCTCGAGGACCTTCACGTCCGCGAACTCGGGGCAGTACTCCGAGACGGGGGCGTCGAAGTCAAGCTGACCGCGCTCGCGTTGCTGCAGCGCGGCGGTGGTGGCGACCATCTTGGTCATCGACATGATGCGGAACTGGGTCGAGGCACCGACCGGGTCGTCGGACTCCCCGTTGATGCGTACGCCGGCTCCACCCTCGTAGAGCACACCATCGGCGTCCGCCACGATCGCGGCCACGTGCGGCACCGCACCGGACTCGACACCGCGCGTCAGGACGGCGTCGATGCCGCCCGCGTCGATCGACTTGGTCATCGTTCTCCTCCTCCGCCCGCCCGGACCGTCCGGCGGGTGTCCTCACCGTCGTGGGTGCCGCGCTCGCGCGGTACCGCCACGGCAGCGCAGATCCGGATGTGATGCCCGACACATGGCGGTCGGCTACGGTTCCTCCGTGACAGCAGCTCCTCGGCCGGAGTTCGACGCCGAGCTCAAGGCCGGTCTGGCGGTGGTCGGCGGCATGTTCCCGCCGACGATCACGCCTGCGCTGCTCGACTTCATGCGCACCTCCTACGCCTCCGCACCCATCGACGACCTGCTCGCGCAGCGCCGCATCGAGCGGCTCGACCTGCCGGTCCCCGGACACCTCGGGGACGAGATCGTCGTGAGCGTCCTGCGCCCCGTCGGCCTGTCCGGCCCGCGCCCCGGGGTCGTCTACGCCCACTCCGGCGGGATGATGTTCGGCGACCGGTTCAGCGGGATCGACCTGGTCCTGGACTGGGTCGACGTGCTCGGCGTCGTGCTGGTGACGGTGGAGTACCGCTTGGCGCCCGAGCACCCCGACCCCTACCCGCGCGAGGACGTCTACGCCGCCCTGGAGTGGGTCGCCTCGCACCACACCGACCTGCAGATCCGCCTCGACCGTCTGCTGGTGGCCGGGGCCAGCGCGGGCGGCGGACTGGCCGCCGGCGTCGCGCTGCAGGCCCGGGACCGTAGCGGGCCGAGGTTGTGCGGGCAGGTGCTCGACTACCCGATGCTCGACGACCGCGGGCTGACCCACTCCACCCACCAGTTCGACGGCGTCGGGGTGTGGGACCGGGTCAGCAACGAGACCGGCTGGGACGCCCTGCTGGGGCCCGCTCGCGGAGGCACCGGGGTGTCGCCGTACGCCGCTCCGTCACGCGCCGAGGACCTCACCGGTCTCCCGCCGGCCTTCATCGACGTCGGTGCCGCGGAGATCTTCCGCGACGAGGCGATGGCCTACGCCGACCGGATCTGGCGCGCCGGCGGGGACGCGGAGCTGCATGTGTTCGCCGGCGCCTTCCACGGCTGCGACCTCTTCGCGCCGCACACCGCGGTGGGGCGACGGATGATCCACGTGCGGAACTCCTGGGTGGAGAAGATCCTTGCCGACTGACCGCGACGCCACGAGGAGGTGGTGAGGTGCAGGAGCTGTTGGGGCGCATCGCCCGGCTCGACCCGAGCGCCAGCCTGGGGCTGCGCGTGATCGCCTGCTTCGACGAGCTCGTGGTGGGTCACGTCAACACCCGTGGGCTGCTGGCCGCCGCCGCGTCCCTCGCAGGCTGCCCGGCCGGCTTCCGACGGATCTCCGAGGCGGCCTGCGTGCGCGTCGGTCCCAAGGGGGACCTGCTGGACGGTCCTGCTCCGGAGGTACCCGCCGCCCTTCGCCTCACCACCGCCGACGGGTTGGAGGTCTGGCTGGAGCGCGACGGCGAGCCCGCGGCCAACGACGGCATCACCCTCGAGCGACTGTCCCTCGCGGTGCGTGCGCGGCACGGGCTGGTGCGCCGCGACGACATCCGGCGTCACGCGGCGATCATGCTCGATCGCCAGTCCTCCGCCGAGGAACGGGTGGCCGCGGCCGAGGCCCTCGGGCTGACCGTGCAGGGCGAGTACCGCATCGCCGCCGCCCCGCTCTTCGCCCAGTGGCAGCAGCACCCCGGCGGGCCGGAGGACGTCATCCCCACCCGCCACGGCCCGCTGCACGTGGTGGTGCTGCCGGCCGACCACGACACGGTCGTCGCAAGCCCGTGCGGGTTGGGCACCGTGACGCCCGTCGACCGGCTGCACGAGTCGTTCCGCGTCGCCGTGGTCGCGCTGCGACTGTGCTCGCCGCCGGACGAACCGCTGGTCGACGCGCACGCGTACGGCGGACTGCTGACGATGCTCGCGGACACGCCCGAGGACAGCCATCAGCCGGACGTCGAGCGGATGGCCGAGGTCGCGGCGCACCCGTGGGGGCTGCCGACAGTCGCCGCGCTCGTGGCGACGCAGTCGATCCGCGAGGCTGCACGGCACGCCGGCGTGCACCACTCGACGCTGCAGTCGCGCGTCGACGTCGTGTCCTCCACGCTCGGCTTCGACCCGCTCGACGGGCTGGGTCGCGCCCGCCTGGGCATCGCGTTCCTCAGCCACCGGTTGCGGCACTCCACCGTGCTGGAGCTCCCGCCACCGTCGAGCTGACGCCGGCGCTCACGCGTGCGGGATGCCGGCACCGCCCTTGCCGGCCTGGTAGGTCGCCGACAGCTCGGCGTACGTCGCCTGCAGCCGAGTGAGCCGCTCCGGGTCGGCCGCGATCGGTCGGCTGGTGAAGAAGTCGTTGCTGCGGTTGTAGAGATCCCGCCCGGGCGCAGGCTCGGACCGGTCCGGGTCGGGGACGGCGTACACGGCCTTCAGGATGCGCAGGTCGTGCGGGATCGCGAAGGAGTCCGCGGAGTCCTGGTGGCTGAACAGGTAGTGCACCTCGGGGAAGCCGCCCCACGCGATGCCCGAGAGGCACAGCGAGCACGGCTCGTGAGTGGCGAGGAAGACGCAGTCGGCCGGGTCCGGGATCCCCTCGAGCTCGTGGAAGAGCTTGATCGCATGGATCTCCCCGTGCCACAGCGGGTTCTCGACCTCGTTGTTGGTGGCCGTCACGACCACCGACAGGTCCTCGCGCAGCAGGATCGCCGCCCCGAACAGCTTGTTGCCCAGCGCCACGCCGGCACGCGTGAGAGGTACGACGTCGTGCTCGATCACGTCGAGCAGCCGCTCGTCCAGCGTGGTCACTCGGTCAGGTTAAGGGCGCAAGGTGTCGTGGGGATGACACAAGGCCCGTGCCGATGGTCCGCCCCTGGAGTCGGTGGTAGCGGGGACTGGACTTGAACCTGCGATCTCGGGTTGGATCGAGTCCGATTTCCGTCAGCTTCCATCGATCGTGGTCAGCAGCGGAGGTCCTGGTTGACGTGGGCAAACGGTGTCTTGCGACTGCCCCATGACGCCGCACCGAACTGGACGCTGCCAGTTGCCTCGGGCTCAACATGGTCGATCGATGGTGCGCTCCGTCGGACACCACGAGGAATGCCGTTCACCGAACGTCGTACCGGTGGCGGCACACGAACGCCGCCTGCTCGTCAGAGAGTTGCCACGGCTCGGAGAGCATCCGTTCCCGGAAGGACTCAGGCTCGGGAGGGCCGGGGTCATGAGCGCAGTACTGGTCGACGATCTCGGGATACCGGGGCGTGCCCCACCAGGAGGACGGATACAGAGGCCCTTTCGTGAGAAACGCCAGCCAGTTGCCGAGGCCATTGGTGGCGATCCAATCAGTCGCGAGGGCAGGAGCCCCTTGCTTCTCGGACCGAAGGTCGGACTTCGACTCGTCGGTCGGCAGCATGGCTCTGAGGTCGTCCAGCAGGCTCTCGAGAAGAGCCTGGACCGCAGCGAGATCGTCGACACGCTCTGCAACGGCAGTGATCGCCAGTCGCGCCAGCTCGGTTGCCCATGCGTTCTTGCGCAGCATGTCCTCGTCCGACCAGGGCCCTTCGGCGTGTGCCAGGGTCTCCACCGCATTCGTGTTGCGATACCAGTTGCTGACCAGCCCGACTGCGGCCTCATGGATGTTGCCCTGCGATGGCTCGAGCCCCTCTCCCCACTGCTGGCGGGCGAACTCCATGATCTGCTCAAGTGACATGCTCATCGTTCGTTCCCTCTACTAACGCCAGTGGCCTGCCTGTGGATCCCAATTGCGGATCGTCTCGCCGGAGCCCACCACAGGATCTGCGAAGGCGAAGACGCCCTCGAGGACTCCGGCGAGTGACTCAGGTAGGTGATCGGAGTTGCTGCGCCGGCGCCAGGCAATCCAACGCGCCTGACCGAGGTCGGCGTACCCGTCGAGGACTTCAGCCAGCGGCGACAAGTCCGCACCACGGTGAGCCGCGACGGCATCGATCGCCATCCGAAGGTCCGAGGCCGACACGGAGTGCCGCCGCGAGAGCGTCCAGATGTCTCCGAAGTCGCGCCACCGAGTGTTGGCGACGCCCCGCTGGATCGCGGTCACGATCTTCTCGGCGTGCACCATGTGGATCGGATAGCCCGGCAACAGGATCGGTTCGCCGCCGCGCAGGCGCGGAACCTCGACCGTGCTCGGCGCCGGCCAGATGGGGTCGCCGACATTGATGTCGACGTGGAACGGCAGGCTTGCCGACGCCAGGCGGGCGCCCATGCTGACGCGAATGCCGGAGTACGCGTCCTCCTCCCGAATCACCTCCGACTTGGCCGCCTCGGGAAGGAACACGACGCCGTCCTCCAACGGCGACGACGCCTCGACGATCGAGCGGACGAGCTCGAGCACGGTCTCGGCATCGTTCGCCAGGTCGAGCCCAGCGAGGTCCACGTCCCGCGTCGGCCGGCGCTCGTCGAAGGCGGCCAGTAGTACGCCGCCCTTGAGCACGAACCGATCCCGAAGGTCAGTCGCGGCCAGCCGGCTCAGGAACGCCTCCAGGACGTAGAGCTGCAGCAGCTCCTGGGTCGGGCGCTTCTCGCGCTGCGCACGATTCCTCAGATCAAGATAGGCGTCAGCCTCAGGCGTTCCCCGAGATATTCGGCTCACAACAGGATTTCCAGGGTCTTGCGCATGGCGCTCGCAGCCCGCGGGAACGACCTCGACAGCCGGAGCACCTCAGACGGCTGCCCGCCCTGGCGAAGCCATCGCTTGAGGGCATCGTTGGCGAGATCCTCGCCCACGAGATGCCGGAGGCGGAAGGCGTCGATGATGCTGCGCTCGGCCGAGTAGATGCCGATCGAGTGATGGTCATCGAGTGCCAACTGGTCGCGACCGAGCTCGAACGTCGCCTTGTCGAAGTGGCGCCACCTGACGGGCACGTTCGTCCCCGGCATCCACCTCCCCCGCGGGATCGCGATGTCGAACTCGGCCGGGATGTCATCGATCAGTCCGTGCCTGGACAGCGCTGACCTCAGGCAGATCGTCGCCATGGGGGCCTTCGCGGCGATCTCCAGCAGGTCGTCGTCGCCGATTGAGTCAGCCTTGCGATACAGGCCTCGCGAGATCGCGGTGATCTGGCCGCTTTCGATCAGCGAGCGGAACTGGCGCTCGTTGAGCCGTTCGCGTGCATCGGAGTATCGAAAGGTGTCCGGGAGCATGGCGAGCAGCACTGAAGCGGTAGACGTCACCCTGCTCACCTCCGTAGGAAATCCTCAACAGATCTGCCTCTAGTGTACAGGTTTTCCTACATGGTGTCTCCGTGCGAGGCGTGACCCGTGTGGCCGGTCGTCGATCGGCTTCCGACCGGGATCACCGGGGACCAGCAGCTCACGCCGAACGGCGACAGTCGCATCCGAAATGACAGAAGGCCCGGACCTGATGGTCCGGGCCTTCTGTGACTGGTAGCGGGGGCAGGATTTGAACCTGCGACCTCTGGACGCCATCAGGGGCATCGCGAGGACTACGGTTTCGGGCCGGAAGCTACCGATTCACGTGGTGTGGTGAGGGATTCCCCCTCGCTTCCGGTCTCAGGATACCGGTTTGGTGCGGAGCGGAACGGACCCAATGTGGACAGTAAATGGCCACAGGTCCAATCCCCCGCATGTCCGTTGGTGCGTGCCTGGGGAGCCCTTCGCCCC
Source organism: Nocardioides sp. REDSEA-S30_B4 (assembly GCF_001627265.1). Classification (NCBI taxonomy): domain Bacteria; kingdom Bacillati; phylum Actinomycetota; class Actinomycetes; order Propionibacteriales; family Nocardioidaceae; genus Nocardioides; species Nocardioides sp. REDSEA-S30_B4. The sequence goes on from NZ_LUPI01000024.1 coordinate 21,360, forward strand.
ACTCTGCGGCGACCTAGACTCAGCACTGTGAGCCGGAGCTTGATCCAGCGCGTGCATAATCCCCGCAACGGCGAGTGTGGCTGCGACGCCGCCTGCTGGTGCCGCCGTACGGCGGTTGGTCGCGCGGTCAAGTGGTGGTTCCCGGCCAGGCTCTTTGGAGTGCACCACCAGAGCGAGGCGACGGCGCAGTGGAAGCGCGACCAGGACTCAACTGGATAGGCCGCTGGAACGCAAGCGACGGTCGGTTCCCAGTTGGATGCGGGGTTGCCGACGATGTCGTGGGAACCGGCGAGCTGGCGGCCGGACGAACGTCGACCCCGCATCACGTGTCTGGGGCGATGATGTGACAGATCTTCGAGTCGGTGCAGTCCGCTGGATCGAGGCGGTGACTGCGGCTGATGAGGCCTTCGAGGTCCCTTTCCAGGGCGGCGAGTTCCTCTTGCCGGGTCCTGATGTCGTTCAGCTTGGTCATGAGCAGGGAGTGGACGTGGGCGCATGGGACGGCGCCCTCGCGGCGCTGGTCGAGGATGCTGGCCAGCTCGACCAGGGTGAGCCCAGCTGACTGTCCGCTGCGGATGAACGCGAGTTGGGCGAGGACCGAGGCGTCGTAGTCGCGGTATCCGTTGGGACCCCGCGGTGGCTGGGGAAGCAGGCCACGCCGCTCGTAGAAGCGGATGGTCTGTGCCGCTACGCCCGCCGCCTCGGCAGCCTCTCCGATGCGCATGCTCTCATTCTACGCCTTGACCTTGCACCATGGATCAAGGTTTAGCGTGACGGCCATGGACATCACGCTGCTCTACTTCGAGGACTGCCCGAACTGGAAGATCGCGGACGAACGACTCCGCGTCGTTGCGTCGGAGCGCGGCGACATCCGCTTGACCCGCCACCTCGTCGAGACTCCGGCGGAGGCCGAGCGCACCAGCTTCCACGGCTCACCGAGCATCCAGGTCAACGGCGTGGACGTCTTCGCCGAGCCGGACTCCGAGGTCGGCCTGACCTGCCGCCGCTACCGCACGCCGGACGGATTCCAAGGCGCACCGACCCTCGAGCAACTGCGGGCGGTCCTGGCCGATGCGTGACCGCATCACTACATCGGCCCCATCGCGGCAATGGCCGGCGCCATCGGTCTCTGTTGCGGCCTGCCGGTCCTGTTGTCGCTGGGGATCGCCGGCGCCATCGCTGGCTGGTCCCTGCAGAGCTGGGCGCTGATCGGGCTAGGGCTCGCGCTCGCCGCTGCCGGATGGGCACGGTGGGTCCGAGGCCGGGGACGCGATCGTCCGACCCATCACCCGAGACCGACCGCGCAGGCGGACACCTCACCCGTACAGAACGCTGACAACTCCACCGACCTGACAGTCAAGGAGAACACCGCATGAACCAGCACTTCGACCTGATCGTGATCGGCGCCGGCATGGCCGGGGTCGCCGCCGCGAACAAGTGCGCAGCCCAAGGATGGGAAGTGGCCATCGTCGACTCACTCCCCTACGGCGGCACGTGCGCGTTGCGGGGATGCGACCCGAAGAAGATCCTGCGTCGCGGCGCCGAGATCATCGACAGTGCCCGGTTGCTGAGCGGCAAGGGCATCGACAGCGACGGGTTGTCGATCAACTGGGCGGACTTGATGAAGCACAAGCACGGCTTCACCGACCCGGTCCCCCAGAGCATGGAGGAGGGCCTGAGCCGCAGCGGCGTCACCACCCTGCACGGCCGGGCGAAGTTCACCGGGGCTCGCCAGCTCGAGATCGGCGGCACCGCCTACGACGCCGACCGCTTCCTGGTCGCCACCGGCGCGCGACCACGTCCCCTGGAGTTTCCCGGCCACGAGCACCTGATCGACAGCACCGACTTCCTGGATCTCGAGGAGGTGCCTTCTCGGATCCTGTTCGTCGGGGGCGGCTTCATCTCTTTTGAGTTCGCCCACATCGCCGTGCGCGCCGGCAGCGCGGCAATCATCATCGACCGGGGCGAGCGTCCGTTGAAGGGCTTCGACCCCGACCTCGTCGAGCTTTTGGTCGACCACGGCCGCGAAGTCGGCATCGACCTACGCCGACGCACAAGCATCGTGAACCTGCATCAGTCCGATACCGGCTACCAGGTCACACTGGAGCACGGCGGCGCCCAGGAGACCATCGAGACCGACCTCGTCGTCCACGGCGCCGGCCGAGTCGCGGACCTGGCAGACCTTGGCCTCGACGCCGCCGGGGTCGGCTGGGGAGAGCACGGCATCCACGTCGCCGACCACCTCCAGAGCACGACCAACCCGGCCGTCTGGGCCGCCGGCGACTCCGCCGACACCGCCGGGATGCCGCTCACACCGGTCGCGGTTTCGGAGGCGAAGGTCGCTGCGTCCAACATGATCAAGGGCGCCACCACGACCCCGGACTACGCCGGTGTGCCAACGGCGGTCTTCACCATCCCCGAGCTCACCCGAGTCGGCGTGCTGGAGTCCGAAGCGCGCGAGGAGGGCATCGACCTCGCCGTCCGTTACTCCGACACCAGCGGCTGGTACTCCAACTACCGGATCGGGGCAACCACCGGGGCGGCGAAGATCCTCATCGACCAGTCGACCGACCAGATCGTCGGAGCCCACCTGCTAGGACATGAGTACGGCGAGCTGATCAACACTCTGGGCCTGGCCATCAAGGTCGGCCTCACCACCCGCCAGCTGAAATCGGCGACAGCCGCCTACCCCACCGTAGGGTCCGACCTGGGCTCCATGTTGTAGGACTCGTGCCGGGCGTCCTCCGCTCGCTGGGCGACGGCGGACTGAGCGATCGGCACGACCCGGGTCAGAGGTCTCCCAGGTTGAGCCGACGGGCTTCGTCGGCGGCGCGCTCGGAGGCGCCGGCGCGGGTGTAACGGACGAGCATGTCGGAGCGCGTCCAGCCGGCGATGGCCATGAGGCCGGATTCGGAGCCGCCGGCGGCCAGCCAGCGATGGGCGGCGGTGTGGCGTAGCCGGTGCGGCCTGAAGCCCTGGACTCCGGCACGCTTGGCGCGGCGGCGCAGGGCACGGCTGAGGCCTTCGCGGCCAAACTTCTGACCGCGGTTGCCGAGCCATAGGTCGGGACTCGCAGCGAGCGGATGCTGCTCGCGGTGGGCGAGGTAGACCAAGAGCGCTTGGGCGGTGGCCTGGCCGATCGGGATCACTCTCCCCCGCCCGCCCTTGCCGCGCCGGATGGTGGCGAGCCGACCGATGAGGTCGAGGTCGTCGAGTTGCAGGTCGACGAGCTCACCGGAGCGGATGGCGGTCTCGAACATGATCCGGATGATGGCCTCGTCGCGGCGGTCGTTGAGTGTGTCCTCGGGCCGAGCCCCTTTACCGGCACGGTCGTCGTGAACGGCGCAGGTGGCGAGGAGTGCACGGAGCTCGCCATCGGTGAGTGGCTCGACCAGCGGCGGTTCGTATCGGGGTGCCTTGACGCCGGGAAACGGGTCGGCGTGGATCTCGCCGCCGGCTGTGAGCCAGGATGCGAAGCGGCGTACGGCGAGTTGGCGGATGCGGGCGGTGCCAGGCGACGATCCGCCGTCAAGTAACCCGGCGATCCAGGAGTTGAGCACGGCGCGGCTCATCGGCAGAAGGTTGCCGTCGGCGCACCAGCGCAGGTACCGGGTGGCACCGTCGGCGTAAAGACAGATCGTGCCGGGGCTCTTGTTCTCGGCGCGTAGGGCGGTCTGCCAGTCGGCGATCCTGTCGAGGGCGCGGCTGGCGGTCATGGTTGTCAGATGGGTCATGTCGGACCCGCATAGCCATGCGCTGTCTGCCCCCGGTGTCGGGGGCGTCGTCGTGTGAGTCACCCGGGGTCGCGGCTGAGCCTGCTGTCCTGGAAACCCGTCACTAAGTGGACACTCGATCAAGTCTCTAAATGCTTTCAGGCTCGGAATCCGTAGATTCCGAGCCTGAAATTCGTAGCGGGGGCAGGATTTGAACCTGCGACCTCTGGACCCCCAGCGCGTGTGCGTTCCGCCGCTGGATCCTTTGACCTCACTTGGCTCCCCTCTGTGTCAAGACACGGCTGGCAGGGGCGTTCTAGGCTGGGGCGTGACGGGCCCCGGAGTGGCCGATCCGAAGAGCCGGTGTTGAGGTTG